>NZ_JBGFCD010000014.1:0-126009 GCF_041205405.1 Falsihalocynthiibacter sp. S25ZX9 | reverse complement strand
GTGACGAAGAAATCGGCGCCAAGAAAATCGCTGAGTTGATGGCGGCGGTTGATTCCTTCATTCCACAGCCTCCACGTGCGATTGACGAACCTTTCTTGATGCCAATCGAGGACGTGTTCTCAATCTCTGGTCGCGGTACTGTTGTGACTGGCCGTATCGAGCGCGGTGTTGTTAACGTTGGAGATTCCATCGAAATCGTTGGTCTCAAAGACACAACAACAACCACTTGTACTGGTGTTGAAATGTTCCGCAAACTGCTTGATCGCGGTGAAGCTGGTGACAACATTGGTGCGCTTCTTCGCGGTGTTGACCGTGAAGGTGTTGAGCGTGGTCAGATCCTTTGTAAGCCCGGTTCTGTTAAGCCACACACGAAGTTTGAAGCTGAGGTCTATATTTTGACCAAAGAAGAGGGTGGCCGTCACACGCCGTTCTTTGCGAACTACCGTCCACAGTTTTACTTCCGCACAACGGACGTAACGGGCACAGTTACGCTTCCTGAAGGCACAGAAATGGTAATGCCAGGCGACAACTTGAAGTTCACAGTTGAACTGATCGCGCCAATCGCCATGGAAGCTGGCCTCCGCTTTGCGATCCGCGAAGGCGGCCGCACTGTTGGTTCCGGTGTTGTCTCTAAAATCATCGAGTAAGCATTAGCTGCTTGACCAATTGATTGGCGTCCCTTACTTGGGGCGCCAATTCTTCTTAAAGAATCTGAATTCGATGTAGGTCGTACAATCCCGTGCGGTCCCACCTCTCAATTCTTAAAAGCCGCGAAAGGCTACGACATGCAGTCGCAAAATATTCGCATTCGGCTCAAGGCGTTTGATTTCCGTGTACTGGACGCCAGCACACAAGAAATCGTAAGCACCGCAAAGCGCACAGGCGCCACAGTTCGTGGACCTATCCCGCTGCCGAACAAAATCGAGAAGTTCACAGTTCTTCGCAGTCCTCACGTGAACAAGAAATCCCGTGATCAGTTCGAAATCCGCACGCACAAGCGCTTGCTGGATATCGTCGACCCAACACCCCAAACAGTAGACGCGCTGATGAAGCTCGACCTTGCTGCGGGTGTTGACGTCGAGATCAAGGTTTAAGGAGGGTATTTGATGCGCTCTGGTGTAATCGCAAAAAAGGTTGGTATGACCCGCCTTTTCTTGGAAGACGGCAAACAGATTCCTGTAACCGTTCTCCAACTCGAAAACTTGCAAGTCGTTGATCAGCGTACGTCTGATCGTGACGGCTATACTGCTGTTCAGCTTGGTGCTGGTACGGCCAAAGCAAAACGCACGTCCCAAGGGATGCGCGGCCACTTTGCTAAAGCCAACGTAGCGCCAAAACGGAAAGTTGCGGAATTCCGCGTTTCCGAAGCAAACCTCATCGCCATTGGCGAAGAGATTTCTGCTGAGCACTATATTGCAGGTCAAAAAGTTGACGTCTCTGGTACGTCGATCGGTAAAGGCTTTCAGGGTGCTATGAAGCGTCACAACTTTGGGGGCCTTCGTGCTACTCACGGTGTGTCCGTTTCCCACCGCTCGCACGGCTCTACTGGTCAATGTCAAGACCCCGGCAAAGTTTTCAAAGGTAAGAAAATGGCCGGACACATGGGTTCCGCTCGTGTGACAACTCAAAACCTTGAAGTTATGCGTACAGATGCTGACCGTGGCTTGATCATGGTTAAAGGCGCTGTTCCTGGTTCCAAGGGCGGTTGGGTCACTGTCAAAGACGCAGTGAAAAAGAAACTGCCTGACGGCGTTCCTTTCCCAGCAGCACTGAAAAGTGCCGTTGTTGAAGCAGCTGTCGCGGCTCCCGCAGAAGGAGCAGTAGAATGAAGGCCGATGTAATCAAACTCGACGGTAGCAGTGCCGGCACATTGGATTTGGACGAGGCCCTGTTTGGTCTTGAGCCACGTGCTGACATCCTGCACCGCGTCGTTCGCTGGCAGCGCAACAATGCGCAAGCTGGTACACACAAGGTTAAGACACGCTCAGAAGTGAGCTACTCGACCAAGAAGATCGTTCGCCAAAAAGGCAGCGGTGGCGCTCGCCACGGTGCCCGTTCTGCGCCGATCTTCCGCGGTGGTGGTGTTTACAAGGGCCCAACGCCCCGTAGCCACGGCCACGAGCTGACGAAGAAATTCCGCAAGCTTGGTCTTTGCCACGCATTGTCCGCTAAGGCAGTTGCTGGTGAATTGGTTGTTATCGACTCAATCGATTTCAATGACGTAAAAACTTCGGTTCTGGCGAAAGCTATTAAAGAGCTGGGTTGGAAACGCGCATTGATCATCGACGGTGCCACCGTGAACGAAAACTTTGCGCGCGCCGCACGTAACATCGAAGGCTTGGATATCCTGCCATCGATGGGCGCTAACGTATTCGATATCCTGAAGCGTGACACTCTTGTGATCACTAAAGCAGGTCTCGAAGCATTGGAGGCACGTTTAAAATGAGCACCAAAGCAGCACAATATGATGTGATCCGTAAGCCGATCATTACTGAAAAAGCAACTATGGTTTCCGAAAACGGTGCCGTTGTTTTTGAAGTCGCGATCGACAGCAACAAACCCCAAATCAAAGACGCTGTTGAAGCGCTCTTTGGCGTAAAGGTCAAAGCTGTAAACACAACGATCACTAAGGGTAAAACCAAACGTTTCCGCGGCCGCCCAGGCAAGCGTAAAGACGTTAAAAAGGCTTATGTGACCCTTGAAGAGGGCAATACAATCGACGTGTCCACCGGACTCTAAGATTAGCTTTCTGAAGCTTTAAAGAGGCCCTCGCAGAAATGCGGGGGCCTCTTTGCGTTTGTGTTGGATGACCGCTAAGCGGACTTTTGTGCCGTTCAGTAGCATTTGACCAACGGCTGTTTACGTGATGCTTACCGCAGTCCTAGACGATTAAACGCCTAGTAAAATAGACTCTGGCGCACATTGCAGCGCGCCAGAGATGTTTGTTTAATGCGTGAACTTTTTGATTTCGCCGCTTTTGAGGCGCGAAGAATAGGACGCAAGTTCAGTACGAACCAACTTCATCAAGAAGTAGAGGCAGAAGATGTTCACAACCGCCATGGCAAAGATCGCAGCATCGGAGAAGTCGATGACAGGACCCAGCGACGCCGCAGCCCCGATTACGATGAACACACAGAAGATGACTTTAAACGTCAGTTCTGATGCTTTGCTTTCCCCAAATAAATAGGTCCAGCTTTTCAAGCCGTAGTAGGACCAAGAGATCATCGTTGAGAAGGCAAACAGCACAACTGCGATGGCCAAGACATACGGGAACCAACTGATGCTAGACCCGAAGGCCGCAGATGTGAGCGCAACGCCAGTGTTGCCGTCGACTGTGGCAATAGCCGATCCTGCCTCGTTCAAAAGGTAGTTGCCTGTTGCCGGATCGACAATCAGCTGCTGTGAAATCACGATCACCAACGCGGTCATTGTGCAGATCACCACGGTATCGATTAGGGGCTCAAGCAATGAAACGAAGCCCTCTGTGATTGGCTCCTTGGTTTTCACCGCAGAGTGGGCAATCGCCGCAGACCCAACACCAGCCTCATTCGAAAATGCGGCCCGTTTGAAACCTTGGATCAAGGCCCCGACAAAACCGCCAGCAACGCCAAGCCCTGTAAAGGCACCGTCGAAAATCTGACCAAAAGCCCAGCCGATTTTGTCGTAGTTTACCAGCAGAATGATCAACGCCGCACCGACATACAGGATGCCCATAAATGGCACGACTTTTTCTGTTACGTTGGCTATGGATTTGATCCCGCCCACGATAACCGAGAATACAACAACTGCGAAAATGATCCCTGTGATCCAGCCTGGATATTCGCCGACAATACCAGAAATCTGTGCATGCGCTTGATTGGCTTGGAACATATTACCGCCGCCAAGAGCACCAAGAATACAAAAGACCGAGAAAAGAACCGCGAGGAATTTACCCCCCGGCAAACCCAATTCTTTGAAGCCCTTCGAGATGTAGTACATTGGGCCCCCCGAAACAGTGCCGTCGGGGTATTCGTTACGATATTTCACGCCCAGCGTACATTCGGTGAATTTGGACGCCATGCCAAGCAGACCGGCAAGGATCATCCAGAACGTAGCCCCCGGCCCACCAATCCCAACGGCAACAGCGACACCCGCGATATTTCCTAAGCCGACAGTTCCCGACAGAGCCGTGGCAAGCGCTTGGAAATGACTAACCTCGCCCGCGTCATTGGGATCGGAATAATCGCCTTTAACCAGTTCGATAGAATGCCGAAGAAATCGAAATTGAACAAAACCGAAGTAGACGGTAAAAATAGAGGCGGCGATCACCAGCCACATCACGATCCACGGAAAGCTTGTTCCGGGGAAGGGTGCGAAAATCAGGCTCACGAATGGGCCGGTTATTTTTGCGAAGATTTGGTTGACCTTTTCATCGATCCCCATAGCCTCTTGTGCCATTAGAGGGCTGGCGGCGATGGTCAAGGCTATTGAGGCCAGCGAGATTTTTGATGTGATTTTCATAGTGTCCCCTATCCTACAACTGTGACAGGCACATCGGCGTGCATCACAAGGTTTTGTGTTGAGCTACCAAAAATACGCTTCGCAAACCCGTGCGATGAAGCGCGACCAACAATGATCTGCGTGCCGCCGTTTTGAACGGTGAGTTCATTCAAAGTTTCGGCAACATCCCCATGTCGCACGAGACCGCTGGCATTAAAGCCAGCCTCTTTTAGGGCCTTAACCGCAGGGTCAACAATCCGCGATGTGGCGAGCGCAATTTCTTCCTCACGTCGTTTGTGCCGTTGCGCGTTTTCTTCCGCAGTTTGAAAGGTGAACGGGGACCATTCGATAACGTAAATGGCGAGCAGTTCGCAGTCATCCATTCTGGATGCCAAGTCTTTGGCAAATGCTAAAGCGCGGTCTCCCGTCTCTGCACCGTCAAGTCCAATAACAATCTTCGGTTTCATTCCATCCTCCGTTTTTGCTGTTTTTACTCGTTTGAGGATCTGATTGCCCTCTTTGGAGAAAGTCTGCCGTAAAAATGAGCAGAAAGCTTCTCTCAATTTCAGCATTCGTGATTTTCTTGAACAAGAGCATGTTTTTTCGCGAATATTTCACATTTTTGTCAGGTACTTAGAACCAAATTCGGAATGTCCTCAATATGTGGCGATTCAGGCAGGACAGTATCAAATAGCTACAGAATGAGCCTTAAACTTGAGGCTGTAGCCCTCCAAGCTACCGTTCGCTTCGCGGTGACCGACGGGTGCTTGTTTTCTTTCTTCATTCGATAACCTTCCACAACAGCGGACATTGACCTGAACGTTTGTTTTGCCTAATTATGAGTGTCCCAAACCCTTTCCCGCCATCCCACGAAAATAATCCCCATCCGGTGTGGACCCCCCCAGGTTAATCTGGTACTCCCCGCCAATGGTTCTCGGCCTCAGATTCGTTCTGGGGCTGTTTGCTGTTTTTATCGGGGACCTTCGGGGCTCTATAATTTGGCCACCTTCGGGGGGCTCACACCGCGGATCACGCCAGTAGGGCAGGGTTCGCTTAGCTAAACGGAAGACAGAAAGCATGGCATTAAAGTCGTATAAACCGACGACGCCAGGCCAGCGTGGGCTGGTTCTGATTGACCGTTCGGAGCTTTGGAAAGGACGTCCCGTCAAGACCCTCACAGAGGGTTTGGCGAAATCGGGCGGCCGGAACAACACCGGACGAATCACAATGCGTCGCATTGGTGGGGGTGCTAAGCGCCTTTACCGTATCGTTGATTTCAAACGCAACAAAATGGACATCGCAGCCACCGTAGAGCGGATCGAGTATGACCCGAACCGGACGGCGTTTATTGCGTTGGTCAAATATGATGACGGCGAGCAAACTTATGTTCTCGCGCCTCAGCGTCTCGCAATTGGGGATAAAATCATCTCCTCTGCAAAAGCTGACATCAAGCCTGGTAACGCGATGCCTTTCTCTGGCATGCCTATCGGTACAATCGTTCACAACATCGAGCTGAAACAGGGTAAGGGCGGTCAAATCGCTCGTGCTGCTGGGACATATGCTCAGTTTGTTGGACGGGATGGTGCCTACGCACAGATCCGCCTTTCTTCGGGCGAATTGCGTTTGGTCCGTCAGGAATGCATGGCCACCGTTGGTGCCGTGTCCAACCCCGATAATAGCAACCAAAACATTGGTAAAGCTGGTCGCAACCGTCACAAGGGCATCCGTCCTTCTGTGCGTGGTGTTGCCATGAACCCGGTCGATCACCCCCACGGTGGTGGTGAAGGTCGGACATCCGGTGGTCGTCATCCTGTGACACCATGGGGCAAACCAACCAAAGGTGCGCGTACACGTAACAAGAAAAAAGCGTCTAGCAAGCTGATTGTCCGCTCGCGTCACGCCAAGAAAAAGGGGCGCTAATCCATGTCTCGTTCTGTATGGAAAGGCCCATTTGTCGACTCTTACGTGCTTAAGAAAGCCGAAAAGAGCCGTGAATCTGGCCGCAATGAAGTTATTAAAATTTGGTCCCGTCGTAGCACGATCCTGCCCCAGTTTGTGGGTTTGACGTTCGGTGTTTACAACGGCCATAAACATATTCCCGTAAACGTCACAGAAGACATGATTGGTCAAAAGTTTGGTGAGTATTCGCCAACTCGTACTTATTATGGCCACTCTGCTGACAAAAAAGCGAAGCGGAAATAAGTCATGGCAAAAGTAAAAAACGCACGCCGCGTAGCGGAAAACGAAGCAATGGCGAAAGTCAAAATGCTCCGCACTTCCCCTATCAAGCTGAACCTTGTTGCGGCGATGATCCGTGGCAAGAAAGTTGACAAGGCTTTGACAGACCTGACCTTCAGCAACAAACGTATTGCTGCTGACGTTAAGAAATGTCTCCAGTCCGCGATCGCTAACGCAGAAAACAACCACAATCTGGATGTTGACTCGTTGATCGTTGCCGAAGCCTATGTTGGTAAAAACCTGACACTGAAACGTGGTCGTCCACGCGCACGTGGCCGGTTCGGCAAAATTCTGAAGCCATTCTCGGAACTAACTATCTTGGTTCGCCAGAATGAGGAGCAAGCATAATGGGTAATAAAGTAAATCCAATTGGCATGCGCCTTCAGGTTAACCGTACTTGGGATAGCCGCTGGTATGCCGACACTAAAGATTTTGGGAATCTTCTTCTGGAAGACCTCAAGATGCGCGAATTCATCAAGGAAGAATGCAAGCAAGCTGGCATCTCCCGGGTGATTATCGAGCGTCCACACCGTAAGTGCCGTGTAACAATTTACACAGCCCGTCCCGGTGTGATCATTGGTAAAAAAGGCGCCGATATCGAAGGTCTTCGCAAGAAGCTCGCAGCTTTCACCAAATCTGAATTGCACCTCAACATCGTTGAAGTTCGCAAGCCAGAGATGGATGCTGCTCTCGTTGGTGAGAATATCGCACAACAACTCGAGCGTCGAGTTTCTTTCCGTCGCGCGATGAAACGTGCGGTGCAAAACGCAATGCGTATGGGTGCCCTTGGTATCCGTGTTAACGTTGCGGGCCGTCTCGGCGGCGCCGAGATCGCGCGGACCGAATGGTACCGTGAGGGTCGCGTGCCTTTGCACACACTTCGTGCCGATATCGATTACGCACATGTCGAAGCGATGACTGCCTATGGCATCATCGGGATTAAAACCTGGATCTTCAAAGGCGAGATCATGGAACACGATCCTTCGGCGCATGAGCGTAAGCAACAGGAACTCCAAGACGGTCCAACACCTCGCGGTGCTGGCGGTCGTCGCTAAGGAGAAGATAGATGCTTCAGCCAAAACGCAGTAAATTCCGCAAAATGTTTAAGGGCCGTATCCACGGTCTTGCAAAAGGCGGATCGACGCTAACGTTCGGTACATATGGCCTCAAAACCATTGAACCAGAACGCATCACAGCGCGTCAAATCGAAGCCGCGCGTCGTGCAATGACACGTCACATGAAACGCCAAGGCCGTGTGTGGATCCGGATTTTCCCAGATTTGCCCGTCACCTCCAAGCCAACCGAAGTTCGGATGGGTAAAGGTAAAGGTTCTGTCGATTTTTGGGCCGCGAAAGTTAAGCCTGGTCGGATTCTCTTTGAAATCGACGGTGTAGACGAAGTTACTGCTCGTGAGGCTCTTCGCCTTGCAGCGATGAAACTGCCGGTGAAAACCCGCACAGTTGTTCGCGAAGACTGGTAAATCTACCCCAAGCGCTCCGCGCATATGGTGAAAAAATTGAAGCCCCCGCCGAGCAATCAGTGGGGGCTTTTTTGTTCTGAAGGCGGGTTCTCAAGTAGGCTGGGTGGATGAATAAGTTTTTCCGAGCGCTGGTGATGGGACTGTTTGTGCTTGCGGCCCCAGTGCGCGCGGCGCCTTTGCCCTACGACATGGATACGCAACACAGCGAAGTGTCGTTTTCTTACTCGCTTGAGGGCCTTGAATTTTCAGGCTCATTTCCGGATTTTTCAACCAAGCTTATTCTGGATTTCGACAGCGTCTCGAAATCAACAGTCGATGTGACGCTCAATGCGCGCACCGTCAGAGGCGGAATTATCTTCGCCACAGACGCTTTGCGCGGGCCCGAGGTCCTCGATGTGGCGAAGTTTCCGATCATTCGGTTTACGTCGACAAAAATTGATACGGTGGGGCAAAGTGTCCGCATTAGGGGGAACATGACGATCAAAGATGTCACGCGCCCAATGACGCTCCTTGCGAAACTCTATCGGGCTCCGGATTCAAACCCAGATGAACAAGACAATTTGACGATCAGGATTTCCGGTCAAATCAATCGAAATGCGTTCAACGTCGTGGGATATGACACTCTTGTGGGGAGCGTCATAAAAATCAATGTGACGGCGCAAATCAGGAAACGGCAATAGGCTGAGTTCAGCGCCAAGCGTAGTTGAAACTCACGCTAATGCGTTCCTCTTCTGTCATATTCATAGGCACTTCGTGGCGCAGCCAGCTCTCCCACAATAGGACGTCGCTCACTTCTGGTTTGATATAGGTGAAGTTGCGCATTTCTGGTCTGGCATTGGCAATGCGGGTTGGCGCGGCCATCATCATTTGGGAGCGGGGATCCTCGAATTTAATCGCGCTCGCACCTTCAGGCATGGTGACATAGGTCGTGCCACTAACGATGCTGTGAGGATGGATATGGGAGGTATGAATGCCGCCTTGGGGCAGGATGTTTATCCAGATATTGTCGAGAACAACCTCTTTGCCATCCAGATCAAATTCGAGGTCTTTGACGAAGGCCGCAACATGTTTGTCGAGCGCTTTGACGAGATCCTCAAAGATGGGAAACCGCCAGCCCAAGTCCGTGAGGGAGGCATAGCTGGTATAGCCTGGAAAGTCATTGTCTTCGCACCATTGCTGGCCTGCCTCATCGTCTTCGGCGATTGAGAGGCACGACGTTTCGAGTTCATTCGCGTCAATGGCATCCCCGAATTCATTTAAGGCGGCGCGATAGAGGCGGGTAACAAAGAGGGAATTGATCTGTGACATTTGAGGGATACCTGTGTGGTCTTTGGTGTGGGAAAATCCGTGAGGGCAGTTTATCAGGTGGGGGAGGGCATGTCTTGTGCGATTGTGGGGCCTGTCACTCGCATGCTGGAATACCTCGAAATTGGGGCCCCCAGTGGGGAAACCTCAACATTTACTGGCCGCGGCAAACTTTCCCTTGCCCTCCCTGCGACTCCCAATTATAGACACACATCTCGTGGATTCCAGCTCGCTGGGATTCGCTTGTTTTGCTATTCATCCACCAGGCTTTTGGTGACCCTGAAATAATGTCAGGGGCCGGCTGGTGTTTTGAGAAAGGAAGAGGCGCATGAACGCCAATGAACTACGTGATAAGACACCAGACCAGCTTCAAGACGAGCTGGTTGCGCTGAAAAAGGAATCGTTCAATCTACGGTTCCAACAAGCGACGTCGCAACTCGAAAACACCGCACAAGTTAAAACTGCACGTCGTGCAGCCGCTCGTGTAAAAACAATTCTTAACGAAAAGGCCGCAAAAGCGGCTGGCGAATAGGAGCCACGATATGCCTAAACGTATTTTGACTGGCACTGTAACAAGCAACCAAAACGCGCAAACAGTAACTGTTTCCGTTGAACGTCGCTTCACGCACCCTGTTTTGAAGAAAACCATTCGTAAGTCCAAAAAATATCGGGCGCACGATGAACAGAACGCTTTCAACGTTGGTGATCAAGTTCGCATTCAAGAATGTGCACCAAAGTCGAAAACGAAACGCTGGGAAGTTCTTTCCGCTTAAGCGGGGACTTTTCAGATTTACGAAACCCTGGGGACAAGCCATTGGATGGCCCCCATAGGTCGGGAGAAATCGCATGATCCAAATGCAGACAAATCTCGATGTTGCTGACAACTCCGGCGCTCGCCGTGTTCAGTGCATTAAGGTTTTGGGTGGCTCTAAGCGTAGATACGCTTCCGTAGGTGACGTTATCGTCGTCTCGGTTAAAGAAGCCATCCCTCGTGGGCGCGTTAAAAAAGGGGACGTCCGTAAGGCCGTCGTCGTACGCACCGCTAAAGAAGTATTTCGTGAAGATGGCACAGTGATCCGTTTTGATCGCAATGCAGCCGTTATTCTGAACAACGCTAATGAGCCCGTAGGTACACGTATCTTCGGCCCAGTTGTTCGTGAATTGCGTGCAAAAAGCTTCATGAAGATCATCTCGCTTGCACCGGAGGTGCTGTAAGATGGCTGCTAAATTGAAAAAAGGCGATAAAATCGTCGTGCTTGCCGGTAAAGACAAAGGTAAAGAGGGCGCAATCGCGTCTATCGATCCTAAGTCCGGCAAAGCTGTTGTTGAAGGTGTCAATGTTGCGATCCGCCACGTGCGCGCTTCGCAAACTGACCAAGGCGGTCGCGTTCCTAAAGCGATGCCAATTCAACTTTCTAACCTCGCACTGCTCGACTCCAAAGGTAAGGCAACTCGCGTTGGCTTCCGTGAGGAAGACGGCAAGAAAGTGCGTTTCGCGAAGACAACAGGGGAGACCGTATAATGCTTGATACTGCAAACTACACCCCCCGTTTGAAGACTGTTTACAAAGACGTCATTCGTGCAGCTCTTAAAGAAGAGTTCGCTTACAAAAACGAAATGATGATCCCTAAGCTCGACAAAATCGTCTTGAACATGGGTATCGGCGAAACAACACGCGACACCAAAAAGATCAAATCCGCTGAGGCTGACCTCACTGCGATTGCTGGTCAAAAGGTTCTCATCACAAAAGCTAAGAAATCCATAGCTGGTTTCCGCGTTCGTGAAGATATGCCGCTTGGTGTTAAAGTGACTCTTCGTGGCGAAAAGATGTACGAATTTCTGGATCGTTTGATCACCGTTGCAATGCCTCGTATCCGCGACTTCCGCGGCATCTCTGGCAAAAGCTTTGACGGTCGTGGCAACTACGCCATGGGTCTGAAAGAACACATCGTCTTTCCTGAGATTGAGTACGACAAAGTCGACGAAATCTGGGGTATGGATATCGTAATCGCCACCACCGCAAAAACCGACGCGGAAGCAAAGGCGCTGTTGAAAGCTTTCAACATGCCCTTTAACAGCTGATCGCGGAAGGAAAGGTTAGACATGGCTAAAAAAGCAATGATCGAACGCGAGAAAAAGCGCGCACTTTTGGTGGAGAAATTCGCCGGTAAACGTGCTGCTCTTAAAGAGATCGCAAACGATGAAAGCAAGACAATGGAAGAGCGTTTCACTGCTCGCCTGAAGCTTGCTAAACTTCCTCGCAATTCGTCCGCGACACGGCTTCACAACCGTTGCCAGCTGACGGGACGTCCTCATGCTTACTACCGTAAGTTCAAAATCAGCCGTATCGCGCTGCGGGAACTTGGCTCGAATGGCCAAATCCCCGGCATGGTTAAGTCCAGCTGGTAAGGGAGAGACGATATGAATGATCCTATCGGTGATATGCTCACCCGTATTCGCAACGCACAAATGCGCGGCAAATCAACAGTAGAGACTCCTGCGTCTAAGCTTCGTGCTTGGGTTCTCGACGTTCTTCTTTCTGAAGGTTATATCCGTGGCTATGAAGCGACAACAGGCAAAGATGGCCATCCGGCTCTCGACATTAGCTTGAAGTATCTTGATGGCACTCCAGTTATCCGTGACCTAAAGCGTGTTTCGACACCTGGACGTCGCGTTTATATGGGCGTTAAAGACATCCCAGTCGTCCGTCAGGGCTTGGGAATTTCCGTGGTCTCCACACCTCAGGGTGTGATGTCGGACGCATCTGCACGCAATGCCAATGTTGGCGGCGAAGTGCTCTGCACCGTATTCTAGGAGGATCGGATGTCAAGAATTGGTAAAAAATCTGTTAAGTTGCCCGCAGGAGTTAGTGCCGCGGTCTCCGGACAAACAGTCGAAGTAAAAGGCCCTAAAGGGACTTTGAATTTCACAGCAACGGATGATATTTCAATCGTTGTTGCGAATGATGAAGTTTCTGTTGTGCCGCGCTCTAAGTCGAAGCGCGCGCGTCAACAATGGGGTATGTCCCGCACTTGTATCCAAAATTTGGTGACCGGTGTTACGGAAGGCTTCAAGAAAGAACTGGAAATCAACGGTGTTGGTTATCGTGCTACAGTTCAGGGGACTACTCTGAAACTGAGCCTTGGTTTTTCCCACGAAGTTAACTTCGAGGTGCCTGCTGGCGTAACCGTCACATCACCAAAAAACACGATCATCTTTGTTGAAGGTATCGACTCTCAACTTGTTGGCCAAGTCGCGGCGAATATTCGCGAATGGCGTAAACCCGAGCCCTATAAAGGCAAAGGCATCAAGTACAAAGACGAGTACATCTTCCGCAAAGCCGGTAAAAAGAAATAAGGACCCAGGAAATGGCAAACAGCAAAAGAACTCTGTTTCTGAAGCGCCGCCTGCGCGTTCGGAACAAACTTCGGAAAATGGCAAATGGGCGTGCGCGCCTGTCTGTTCATCGTTCCAACAAAAACATCAGCGTACAGTTGATCGACGATTTGAACGGCGTAACGATCGCTTCGGCTTCTTCCCTCGAGAAGGATCTGGGCGTTTTGAACACCAACAACATCGCCGCAGCAACGAAAGTAGGCGCAGCTATTGCTGAGCGTGCTAAAAAAGCTGGTGTTGAAGCATGCTACTTTGATCGTGGCGGCTTCCTCTTTCACGGTAAGATCAAGGCTTTGGCCGAGGCTGCTCGTGAAGGTGGTTTGAAGTTCTAAAAAAGTGTGGGTGGCTCTTAGGCCACCCCGATGATCCAGGGGGCTGTTCGTTCTGAGCGGCCCCACTCGGATTGACAGATTATGGCGCAGAGCGCCTGAAGAAAGGAATGCCACATGGCAGAACGTGATAACAACCGTCGCGGCCCTCGTCGCGACCGCGAAGAGACACCAGAATTTGCGGATCGTCTCGTAGCGATCAACCGCGTTTCCAAAACCGTGAAAGGTGGTAAACGCTTCGGCTTTGCTGCGCTCGTGGTTGTTGGAGATCAAAAAGGCCGCGTGGGTTTTGGCAAAGGGAAAGCAAAAGAAGTTCCCGAAGCTATCCGCAAAGCAACTGAACAAGCTAAACGTCAACTTGTGCGCGTTCCATTGCGTGAAGGCCGTACGTTGCACCACGACATCGAGGGCCGTCATGGCGCTGGTAAAGTTGTGATGCGTACAGCTCCACAGGGTACTGGTATTATTGCCGGTGGTCCGATGCGCGCTGTGTTCGAGATGCTTGGTGTACAGGACGTTGTTGCGAAATCTATTGGTTCGCAAAACCCGTACAACATGATCCGTGCAACGATTGATGGTCTCACAAAAGAGAGCAGCCCTCGTATGGTCGCACAACGTCGTGGCAAAAAAGTCGCTGACATTCTTCAACGTGGTGGTGCTGCTCCGGCTGCTGAGGCTCCGGCCGAAGTAGAAGCTGCAGACGCAGACGCATAGGAAAAATATCATGGCTAAAACTATCGTTGTAAAACAGATCGGTTCTCCGATCCGTCGTCCCGCCAAACAGCGTCAAACGCTGATCGGCTTGGGCCTCAACAAGATGCACAAAACCCGTGAGTTGGAAGACACACCTGCCGTTCGCGGCATGGTTGCGAAACTTCCCCACATGGTGGTGATCATCGAAGAAAAAGGCTAAGCCCTTCTTCTAAAGACCTTAAAAAGCGCTCTCGGGAAACTGAGGGCGCTTTTTTAATGGTTGAATGGGATTGATTAAAGTGGGGTTCGGTGGTTTCGTTTGGGGGAACAACCAAGGAGCACATCATGCACAATGGATCCTGCCTGTGTGGCGCTGTGAGTTTCACCGTTGACGGAGACCTTGCCGCCCCCAATGCCTGTCACTGTACAAAATGCCGCAAACACACGGGGCATTTCCTTGTGAGCACGGGCGTTCAGAAAACCGATTTGACTGTCACAGGGGCCGAGAACGTGACGTGGTACAGCTCATCCGTCAAAGTGAACCGCGGGTTTTGTCAGCACTGTGGGTCAACTTTGTTCTTTGACCCGCCGCATCTGGATTGGATTGCTATTTCCATGGGGGCTTTTGATGGCCCAACCCACACAAAGATGGACTTGCACATATTTGTCGCAGACAAAGGCGATTATTATGAGATCACGGACGGACTCCCGCAGAATTTACAATAACGTGAGTTTTGCGAAATCTTCCGGCACAAAGTGGCCTGTCGGCCCTTGATCCATGAGATGTATCTGTGTAGACACGCGCGGTATCCCCTTGTGGGAACAGAATCATTTGTAACGCCGTGTTTGTCTCTTTGGTCGCTCTTGGGACAGTTCCGGCAAGAAGGAGTAGCGACATGAGATTGAATGAACTGCACGACAACCCAGGTGCAACAAAGAACCGCAAACGCGTTGGTCGCGGTGCTGGTTCCGGTACCGGTAAAACTGGTGGCCGTGGTATCAAGGGTCAAAAATCCCGTTCGGGTGTTGCGATCAAGGGTTTTGAAGGCGGTCAAATGCCTTTGTACCAACGTCTTCCTAAGCGTGGCTTCACCAAGCCAAACCGCAAAGAATTCTCTGTATTGAACCTTGGCATGATCCAAAAGTTCATCGACGCCAAGAAACTCGACGCAAAAGCAGCGATCACCGAAGACGCACTTATTGCGTGCGGTTTGGTTCGTCGCAAGCTCGATGGTATCCGCGTTTTGGCCAAAGGTGAGATCACATCCAAAGTTACGATCGAAGTAACGGGTGCGTCAGCTGGAGCTGTTGAAGCTGTTGAAAAAGCCGGTGGTAAACTGACTGTTACAGCAACACCTAAGGCCGCAGCTGAATAAGCGCTTGTGAGCGGTCGCTTGGCCGCTTACATACAAATTAGTTTTCCAGCGCCGCCGACCGGAGAATGGTCTGGCGGCGCTTTTCGTGACAGGGAGAGGCCGAATGGCATCCGCAGCAGAACAAATGGCAGCCAACATGAGCTGGGGGGCTTTTGGTAAAGCCACCGAGCTTCGCCAACGTATTGTTTTCACCATCGGTCTTTTGATCGTCTACCGTTTGGGGACCTATATCCCTGTCCCGGGTATTGACGGCGCTGAACTGCGCAACTTCATGGAGGGTGCGGCCGCTGGTATCGGTGGTATTCTTTCGATGTTTACCGGTGGTGCCCTGAGCCGCATGGGCATTCTTGCGCTCGGCATCATGCCCTACATCTCAGCCTCGATCATTATCCAGCTTCTAAGCTCCATGTGGGCCCCGCTTGAGCAACTGAAGAAAGAGGGCGACGCGGGTCGCCGGAAAATCAATCAATACACACGCTACGGCACGGTGTTCTTGGCGACGTTCCAAGCTTATGGCCTCGCGGTCAGCCTTGAAGCAGGGAGCCTTGTGACCGATCCGGGCTGGTTCTTCCGTATTTCGACCGTTGTGACCCTTGTTGGCGGCACAATGTTCCTGATGTGGTTGGGTGAGCAGATTACAGCACGCGGGATTGGTAACGGTATTTCGTTGATCATCTTCGTGGGTATTATCGCGGAGCTTCCAGCCGCTCTGACACAATTCCTCGTACAATCCTCCGAATCTGGCGCGAATCCCCTGATCGTTGTTGGTGTCTTTATTATGGTTGTCGCTGTGGTCGGGTTCGTGGTCTTCATGGAGCGGGCGCTCCGCAAGATCCACATTCAGTACCCGCGCCGTCAAGTTGGCATGAAGATGTATGAAGGCGGCGCAAGCCATCTTCCGATCAAAGTGAACCCTGCTGGCGTTATTCCTGCGATTTTTGCCAGCTCGCTTCTCTTGCTGCCAACAACGCTTGCCACCTTCTCCGGCGACTCCACTAGCGGCGTTCTGTCCATTATTCTCGCGTATTTTGGGCCGGGCAAACCGCTCTATCTGGCGTTCTTTACAGTTATGATCGTGTTCTTTGCGTTCTTTTACACCCATAACGTGGCGTTCAAGACCGATGAAGTCGCGGATAATCTGAAAAACCAAGGCGGCTTTATCCCAGCAATTCGTCCGGGCAAGAAAACCGCCGAGTATTTGGACAAAGTTGTGAACCGCATCTTGGTCATTGGTTCGGCCTACCTTGCGGCAGTTTGTCTCCTTCCTGAAATTTTACGTTACCAATTCTCGATTCCCTTCTACTTTGGCGGCACTTCGGTTCTGATTGTCGTATCCGTGACAATGGACACAATTCAACAAGTTCAGTCACACATGCTGGCACACCAGTATGAAGGCCTGATCGAAAAGTCGCAGCTACGTGGCAAGAAGCGCGGCGGTAAAAAAGGGACAGCGAGAAAATGAACATAATCCTTTTGGGGCCACCGGGCGCCGGAAAAGGAACACAAGCACGACTTCTGGTTGAAGAGCGTGACATGGTCCAACTTTCCACAGGCGATATGCTGCGCGCGGCGAAAACTTCTGGCACAGAGATGGGCAAGAAAGTCGCAAAAGTTATGGATGCGGGCGAATTGGTTACCGATGACATTGTGATTGGATTGATCGAAGAGCAGCTCAAAGGCACCGACCGCCAAGGGGGATTCATCTTTGATGGCTTTCCCCGCACGCTGGCGCAGGCCGACGCGCTTGGTCAGCTTCTCGGCCGCGTAGGGCAAAAGCTGGACGCAGTTATTGAAATGCGCGTCCAGGACGATATCCTGATCAAACGCATCTCTGGCCGCTATACATGTGGCAACTGCGGCGAAGGGTATCACGACGAGCTAAAAGCCCCCAAAGTCGAAGGTGTCTGTGATGTCTGTGGCAGCACAGATATGGTGCACCGCGCCGACGACAATGAGGATTCCCTCAAGACCCGTTTGATGGCCTATTACCGTGATACCTCCCCCTTGATTGGCTATTATTATGCCAAGGGCGATTTGGCTCCGGTAAATGGCTTGGGTGAAATCGACGAAGTTGCCAAAGCAATTCGTGTGATCTTGGATTAGGCATATCGCGGGTTGACCTTGTGGTAAAAAGGGCTTAATTCCAGCCATCTCGTAAGAGAATCGGCTTTTGTCCATTGATACGCAATCTGCGGACAAGTATATGGCCGAGAACAGAAATTCAGCGTAGCCCGCAGGAGATAATCCTACGGGCTTATGTTGTGAAAAAAGGTTCTGGAAATACGGAACCGCAACAAAAAGGAATACATAACGTGGCACGTATCGCCGGCGTAAATATCCCGACCCATAAACGGGTCCCGATCGCCCTGACTTATATTACCGGTATCGGTACAACTTCCGCACAAGCTATTTGTGAAGCCGTAGGCATCGACGCAGCGCGTCGTGTTAACGAACTTTCCGATGGTGAAGTGCTTTCCATTCGTGAGTACATCGACGCGAACTACGCTGTCGAAGGTGACTTGCGTCGTGAAACACAAATGAACATCAAACGTTTGATGGATCTCGGTTGCTACCGTGGCTTGCGTCATCGTCGTAATCTTCCTGTTCGTGGTCAACGTACACACACGAACGCTCGCACTCGCAAAGGTCCTGCACGGGCTATTGCTGGTAAGAAGAAATAGGGGGGATTTGATCAATGGCACGTGAAAAAGTTCGCGCAAAGAAAAAAGAGCGCAAGAATATTGCCTCTGGTGTTGCGCATGTGAACAGTTCGTTCAACAACACAAAAATTCTGATTTCCGATGTTCAAGGCAATGCGATCGCATGGTCCTCTGCTGGAACAATGGGCTTTAAAGGCTCGCGGAAATCTACACCCTACGCAGCTCAAATGGCTGCCGAGGATGCAGGTAAAAAAGCACAAGAGCACGGCGTGAAAACGCTTGAAGTCGAAGTGCAAGGCCCGGGTGGCGGTCGCGAAAGCGCATTGCGCGCTCTGGCCGCAGTTGGGTTTAACATCACATCTATTCGTGACGTTACACCAATGGCTCACAACGGCTGTCGCCCTCCAAAGCGTCGTCGCGTGTAGTACTAAATGATCTCGGGTCTGTAATTCGTACGCCAGACCCGAGATTGTTATTTTTTACCTCGGGTGTTTCCGGCTTAGGGACATGGGCCAGAAACAAGAATGGAGGCGACAGCATGATCCATAAAAATTGGCAAGAACTGATTAAACCAACACAGTTGGAAGTGAAGCCGGGCAACGAGCCTGCGCGTCAAGCAACTGTAGTTGCAGAGCCGCTTGAACGCGGTTTTGGTTTGACATTGGGCAATGCTCTACGTCGCGTGCTTATGAGCTCGCTACAGGGTGCTGCGATTACCAGCGTTCAAATCGACAATGTATTGCATGAGTTTTCCTCGATTTCCGGCGTTCGCGAAGACGTAACCGATGTGGTTCTGAACCTCAAAGGCGTCGCGATCCGTATGGAAGTAGACGGTCCAAAGCGTGTTTCCATCTCGGCCAAAGGCCCGATGGTTGTAACCGCTGGCGACATCTCCGAGAGCGCGGGTATCGAGGTTCTGAACAAGGATCACGTTATCTGTCACCTCGACGAAGGCGCAGACTTGTTCATGGAATTGACTGTTGAAACTGGCAAAGGCTATGTTTCCGCTGACAAGAACCGTCCAGAAGACGCACCAATCGGTCTTATTCCGATCGATTCGATCTTTTCTCCTGTGAAGCGCGTGTCTTATGACGTGCAGCCCACACGTGAAGGTCAGGTTCTCGACTATGACAAGCTCACGTTGACGCTTGAAACAGACGGTTCCATCCCTCCAGAAGACGCCGTGGCTTATGCTGCGCGTATTCTTCAGGACCAGCTTGCGACATTCGTCAACTTCGACGAACCAGAGTCTGCAAACCGTCAAGAAGAAGACGATGGCCTCGAATTCAATCCGCTTCTTCTCAAGAAAGTGGACGAATTGGAGCTTTCCGTACGTTCCGCAAATTGCCTCAAGAACGACAACATCGTTTACATTGGCGATTTGATCCAAAAAACCGAAGCAGAAATGCTCCGCACACCGAACTTCGGCCGCAAGTCTTTGAACGAGATCAAAGAAGTGTTGTCGGGCATGGGTCTGCACCTCGGTATGGACGTCGAAGATTGGCCACCGGACAATATTGAAGATCTTGCGAAGAAATTCGAAGATCAATTCTAAGAAATATGGGGTGGGCTTAACGGTCCGCCCCAACCTCATAAATGCCCGGAATGCCGGGGAATGTCAGGGCAATTGCCCCAAGGAGAGTAGCTGACACGCATCGGCTGCCGGACAAAGTAAAACAACGCTATAGGAGATACACCATGCGTCACGCTAGAGGCTACCGCCGCTTAAACCGTACTCACGAGCACCGTAAGGCGCTCTTTGCCAACATGGCAGGCTCACTCATCGAGCACGAGCAAATCAAAACAACACTGCCTAAAGCAAAAGAGCTTAAGCGCATCATCGACAAACTTATCACTCTTGGTAAACGTGGCGATCTTCACGCCCGCCGCCAAGCAGGTGCTCGCCTTAAGCAAGACGCTTATGTCGCGAAATTGTTTGAAGTTCTCGGCCCACGCTACAAAGACCGCCAAGGTGGTTATGTGCGCGTTCTGAAAGCTGGTTTCCGTTACGGTGACATGGCGCCAATGGCGATCATCGAATTGGTTGACCGCGACGTGAATGCAAAAGGCGCGGGCGACAAAGCACGCGTTTTGGCCGAAGACGCCGCCGCAGAATAATTCAGAGACCTTCATTGATCTCAAATAGAAAGCCCCGCCAGATTTGGCGGGGCTTTTATTGTTTTGGTACATCGTTCCGTTAGGAATAGGTCTAGTTATGCGACTTTTTAGCCGCGATTCGAAGCTGAATGGAGTTCTCGATTCGCTCCAGCAAAGCTGTTAAACTGTTCTCTCCGGAGGGCGAATTTCTCAAAAAATCCAGTAAATCGCCACGTGCGCTCTCTGAAAGGGAGTTCAACTTCGTCTTTAAATCTATGTCCATTGTTTTCACGGTAACATCACTCACTACTATTTCTGTACCATACACTTTAAGGTTGACTAAGATTCTGACAACTAGTCTAAAAAGACATGTCTAATAAGATAGGTCTCGACCTCGAACTTCATAAGCTCACGTTGCTCGCGCCCGCGGGCTACTTTTTGGGGCTCCATATTCGCTTCGCCGCGCCTCTTATGTCTTTTCAGACGTATGATCACCGCTGGACGGATTATTATACCGAGCAAGGGTTCGCACTGCGCGACCCGACAATTGCTTGGGGCTTCAGCACGGATGGCGCGAGTCGTTGGAGCGAATTCGGGATTCCCGACACATTCAATATTTTGGGACTGGCCAAGGAATATGGACTCAATTTTGGGGTTACTGTATCCTGTGGTCCGATTTCCTCTCGCACAATCGCTAGCTTTGCACGTAGCGATCGCGAGTTTACAGATAGCGA
Source organism: Falsihalocynthiibacter sp. S25ZX9 (assembly GCF_041205405.1). NCBI lineage: Bacteria > Pseudomonadati > Pseudomonadota > Alphaproteobacteria > Rhodobacterales > Roseobacteraceae > Falsihalocynthiibacter > Falsihalocynthiibacter sp. S25ZX9. The sequence continues at coordinate 105,222 of NZ_JBGFCD010000014.1, read as the reverse complement.
AATGGAAGAAGTTTCGCGCGTAGTTCGTCGGCTTCATGACTTAACAGAGCCGCCGGAGAGCCTAACTAAGGCTCAAGTTGAAGCCCTGCGGTGTATCGCAGACGGCGATCGGCATGCGGCGGCAGCTGCAAAATTGAATATCTCAGAAAGCGCTCTTAAAGCACGCTTAATAGCGGCCCGTCAGAAACTGCTCGCTCGGACGACCGCTGAGGCCATTCAACGCGCGAAGGATTATAGGCTGCTTTAACCGGATCTGATCGTTGTTTGAACGTGGGGCTTTGTTTTTTTAAACAAGCTGGGGGATCTACCATGCAAACAACTACACTTTCGTTCGAAAATATGCACAACCATGGCGAGCTATTCGCAAATCTGTTTCGCGCTAGGCGGCAGTCTTTTATTGTGCAAAAAAACTGGGACCTGCCTGAAGCCCTTGGAATGGAGTATGATCAATATGATACTCCAGCAAGTCGTTGGATTGCCATCCACGAATATGGCGAAGTCTACGCAGGCATTCGCCTGACGCCCACAGTCGCGCGCTGTGGGATTTATAGTTACATGATCCGTGATGCGCAACGTGGGTTGCTCGGGACCATTCCTCAAGACCTGCTATTTGAGGAAGCCCCTGTTGATGAGAACATTTGGGAGAGCACGCGCGTGTTTGTTTCCCATACCACGCCACAGCGTATTCGTCGGCGCGTGCACGCCTATATGGTGATGGCGATGCTCAAGTCCGCCCGCGAGTTGGGTGCAACAAAGATCGTTGCTTTGACCGCAGCGAATTGGCCACGTTGGTTTGGCCGGTGTGGTTTGGATGCCGAAGCTGCTGGGCGTCCGATGTTTATTGGCGATGGTGACTATCAATGTGTGTCCATCAATCTGAGTTCTAAGCTGCACTAAACGACCGCGAAACGAAAAAGGGCCTCCCCCTCCTGAGGGGCCCTTTATCGCACCAAAACGATGCTTCCCCCTGTTCCACACAAGGCATAGGGTCACCCTATGACAGATTTGTTTGATTCCAGTGCCTCCGAGGCCAAAGTTCAGAACGCACCGCGCCCTTTGGCGGATCGTCTGCGCCCCAAGACTTTGTCAGAAGTGATCGGGCAGCAACAAGTTTTGGGTCCTGAGGCGCCCTTGGGGACGATGCTTGCGTCCAACAGTTTGGGGTCGCTCATCTTTTGGGGACCACCTGGCGTTGGTAAAACCACAATTGCGCGTCTTTTGGCGGATGAAACTGATCTCACCTTTGTGCAGATAAGCGCGATTTTTACCGGCATGCCTGACCTTCGCAAAGTTTTTGAAGCCGCTAAAATCCGTCGCCAAAACGGGCAGGGGACTCTGCTGTTTGTCGACGAGATTCATAGATTCAATAAAGCCCAGCAAGATGGCTTCCTTCCCCATATGGAGGACGGCACGATCCTTTTGGTAGGGGCCACCACAGAAAATCCCAGCTTTGAGCTCAATGCGGCGGTGTTAAGTCGCTCACAGGTTATGGTGCTCACGCGGCTTACCCTCGCAGACCTGGATCTGTTGCTTGCGCGCGCTGAAGGCGAAATAGACCGCGAGCTTCCTCTTACCCAAGACGCCCGAGATGCGCTTTTGGAAATGGCGGACGGCGATGGCCGCACTTTGCTCAATCTTGTTGAGCAGGTCTCAGCTTGGAAGGTCAAGGAGCCATTGGACGCAAAGGGGCTCGGCCAACGCTTGATGAAACGCGCGGCGGTTTATGACAAATCCGGCGATTCCCATTACAATCTGATTTCCGCGCTCCATAAATCCGTGCGTGGCTCGGATCCCGACGCAGCCCTTTATTGGCTCGCCCGCATGCTCAAGGGCGGCGAAGACCCCCGTTACTTGGCGCGCCGCATTACGCGCATGGCAATTGAGGATATCGGCCTTGCAGACCCCGATGCGCAAACTCATTGTTTGAACGCATGGCAAGTTTACGAGCGTTTGGGCAGTCCCGAAGGCGAATTGGCTTTGGCGCAAGCGGTGACCTATTTGGCCCTCGCCCCCAAATCAAACGCGGCCTATGCGGGGTACAAAATGGCCATGGTTGCGGCGCAAAAAACCGGTTCCGAGCCGCCCCCAAAGCATATTCTCAATGCACCAACCTCCTTGATGGAAGAGCAAGGGTATGGGGCGGGATATGCCTATGATCACGACGCCGAAGATGGATTCTCGGGCCAGAATTATTTCCCTGAAACCATGGAGCGGCCCGAGTTTTATCTACCGGTTGAGCGCGGATTCGAGCGCGAACTTAAAAAACGTCAAGATTACTTTGCTAAACTGAGATCTAAGCGCGCTAGCGGTTGACATTCCGGGCGCTAGAGGGAAAACACGGCCGATGTTTTTGACCCTATTATATGTGGCGCTTGGAGGTGCTTTAGGCGCCGTGATGCGCTTTTTGACTCAGGCTTACGCGGTGCGACTTTTGGGTATGAGTTTCCCATGGGGGACCTTAAGTGTGAATGTCGTTGGGTCGTTTGTAATGGGGCTGCTTTTTGTGCTACTTGCAGGGCGTGACTCCTCGGTTATGGCACCGTTCTTAATGATCGGTGTCTTGGGCGGGTTCACAACGTTTTCGGCGTTTTCACTCGATACGTTACGGCTCTTTGAAGCTGGGCAACTCGGCTCGGCGGCACTCTATGTCGCTCTATCAATGGTTATGTCCCTCTCGGCGGTTGCGCTCGGGGTATGGTGTGCAAAAGGGGGCTTCGCATGAGCGGTGTTCAACATATTACGATTACGCCTGACGACAATGATCAACGACTCGATCGTTGGTTTCGCCGCCAGTTTCCACAAGTTAGCCAAGCACGGATCGAAAAGCTCTGCCGCAAAGGCGATATCCGCGTCGACAAGGGGCGTGTTAAACCCGCGTCTCGTTTGACCACAGGGCAAATCGTCCGCGTGCCACCGCTGCCAACCGCCAGCCAGATCACAGCCAAAGCGAAACCTGCGGCTCCGATGTCGGACGAAGATGCGGATATGATCCGCGCCACGGTCCTGTATCGCGACGATTATATGATCGTAATTAACAAGCCTCCGGGATTGCCAACACAGGGCGGCACCAATCATCACCGTCACGTCGATGGTATGGCGGATGCGCTTCGTTTTGGGCTGGAAGAAAAGCCGCGCCTTGTGCACCGTCTTGATAAGGATACGTCCGGTGTCTTGGTTCTTGCCCGCACACGTGCGTCAGCAGCAGCAATTACCCGCACCTTCCGTGACCGCGAATCGCGCAAAATTTACTGGGCGGCCGTTGCCGGACAGCCAAAACCCCGTTTGGGGACCATTCGCTTTGGCCTTGTGAAAGCGGGTGCCGACTTTGAAAAAATGCACTGTATTCACCCGCGCGAAGTTGACTCTACTGAGGGCGCCAAGCGTGCAACAACCGATTACGCCGTGCTGTCAGCACTCGGTGGGCGGGTTTCTTGGGTGGCGCTTGTGCCAATCACGGGCCGCACACACCAGTTGCGCGCACACATGGCCGAGCTTGGGCATCCGATTATCGGCGACGGTAAATATGGCGGCTCGGGTCAGGAAAACCTTGGCGACGGTTGGGGCGCACAATTAGGTGGGGAGATCTCGAAAAAGCTTCACCTGCACGCGCGCAGCCTAACCATGACACATCCTTCCACAGGAGCCCGTATGACGTTTACGGCGCCGATGCCCAAACACATGTTGCATACGTGGGATACTCTTGCGTGGGACGTGCGCGATGTGCCGCTTGACCCCTTCGACGAGGAACAATGAGTACCGAGCTAAAGCTCATAATCTTTGATGTCGATGGAACGCTTGTCGACAGTCAGGACCATATTCTCGCAGCGATGACAGCCGCTTGCGCCTCGGTGGAGGTCGCACCTCCAAGTCGGGAGGCGGTTTTGTCGATTGTTGGGCTCTCCCTCCCTGAGGCTGTTTTGCGCCTAATGCCTGACAGCGCGTTAAGCCAACGTGAGAAAATGGTGGATGCCTATAAAGGGGCCTTCAACGCGCAACGCGAAGAACTGGGCGCGCAATCTGGGTCACCCTTTTACGACGGGGCGCTCGACGTCCTGCGCGCGCTTCAGACGGTGGACCATCATATCCTTGGTATTGCCACGGGCAAAAGTCGCCGCGGTTTGGACAGCCTTCTAAGCGGTAACGGCCTAGAAAAAATGTTCTTCACCCAGCAGGTTGCCGACGACCACCCCTCCAAACCACACCCTTCCATGATCTTTCAGGCGCTTTCGGAATCCGGTGTTGATGCCGCGAATGCAGTGATGATTGGCGACACGAGTTTTGACATGGCGATGGCAAAATCTGCTGGGGTAGGGCGCATTGGGGTCGATTGGGGCTATCATTCACAAGTTGACCTAACGGAAGCTGGCGCGGAAGTGATCTTGCAGGGATTTGACGAATTGACTCCCTATTTGGACCAAATCTGGAGTGGGAAATGACGAGTTGGGCGACAAAAAAGTTTTGGAAAAACGCCGAAGTGGCTGCCACCGAAGGGGGCTTTGAAGTCCTGTTGGATGGGCGCAAATTGCGCACGCCCTCCAAGGCCGCATTGGTTATTCCAACCCTTGAGATTGCCCAAAAAGTCGCTCGTGAATGGCAGTCGCAGGACACGAAAATTGATCCGGTCACCATGCCGGTTACCCGCATGGCCAACTCTGCGATCGACAAGGTTGCCCATCAATTCGACGCGGTTGCTGATATGCTTGCGTCCTATGGGGAAACCGATTTGTTGTGTTACCGCGCGGCCTTCCCGATTGAACTTGTTGAGAAGCAACATGCGGTTTGGACACCCTTTTTACTCTGGGCTGAAACGACTTTCGACGCGCCGCTCGTCCTTGGCGAAGGCATCATGCATGTCGCCCAACCCGCGGCAAGTATCGCGAAATTGCGGGCGCCTGTGTTTGCTTTGAACACATTTGAACTGGTCGCTTTCCATGATCTTGTGGCGATAAGTGGTTCCCTTGTTCTTGGGCTTGCGGCGCTCCGTGCCTTTAAATCCCCCGAAGACATTTGGCAGGCCTCCCGTCTGGATGAAAATTGGCAGGAAAGCCAATGGGGGCAAGACGACGAAGCCACCGAATTGGCCGCGAAAAAGCGGCAAGCGTTTTTTGAGGCATTTGAATTCTATCAAGGCCTGCAAGTCGCACTTTGATCCTGTGAATTACGAATAACGAACGGGAAGCTCCCCACCTTTGCGGGGGGCCCCCAAGGGAACGGACCACTGGCGTACCGTTGCCCCCTTGACGGCTGCAACAGAAATTGTCCATTCTACGCGTAATGCGGACAGCATTGCTGTCTTCATGTCTACTGCCGATGTTACTCCATTGGCCAAACCACCCAAAAAAGGGTGGACAATCAGGAAGAGGTTAAAATGAATAAATCCGTATTTTTTGGTGCACTGACCGTGGCAAGCCTTGCTGCAGGTGTTGCCGCTGCAAGTACGTTGGATGACGTAAAAGCGCGCGGCAAACTAAACTGTGGCGTTACCACCGGCGTTCCGGGTTTTGGTGCTCCAGATGCGAACGGCGAATGGGCCGGCTTTGATGTTGCTGTTTGTCGCGCCGTTGCTGCGGCAGTTTTGGGAGATGGCAGTGCCGTAGAATTTATCCCGACAACCGGTAAGACACGTTTTACCGCGTTGGCTTCCGGCGAGATCGACATGTTGGCCCGTAACACAACATGGACATTCAGCCGCGATGTGGACCTGAAGTTCGATTTCGCAGGTGTGAACTACTACGATGGTCAAGGCTTCATGATTCCAACAGCGCTGGGTGTTAGCTCGGCTAAAGAACTTGATGGCGCAACGGTTTGTATTCAAACTGGGACGACAACTGAGTTGAACTTGGCCGACTACTTCCGCGCCAACAATCTCTCATATGAGCCTGTGCCAATCGAAACAAACGCTGAAGGTCAACAACAGTACCTTGCGGGCGCTTGTGACGTTTACACAACGGACGCTTCCGCGTTGGCGGCGACTCGTGCAACGTTCGAAGCACCAAGCGAGCACATCGTCCTTCCTGAAATCATCTCCAAAGAGCCGCTCGGTCCTCTTGTTCGCCACGGCGACAACGAATGGGCAGACATCGTTCGTTGGTCTTTGAATGCTTTGATCGCCGCTGAAGAACTCGGTGTGACTTCTGCAAACATCGAAGAGATGGAAGCAAGCACAACGAACCCAGAAATCGCACGCCTTTTGGGCAAAGAGGGTAACCTTGGCGAAATGCTTGGTCTTGACGCTGGTTGGGCCAAAGCGGCCATTATGGCTGGTGGCAACTACGGCGAAATCTTCGAGCAAAACATTGGTCAAAGCACACCAATCGGGATCGCTCGCGGCTTGAACGCACAGTGGACAAATGGTGGTCTGCTTTATTCCCCACCCTTCCGCTAGGGCTTACTAATAAAAGGGCGCGGTTCATTCCGCGCCCTTTTGACTATCTATAAGAACAATAACTAAACAACAGTCTTAGGTTGTATGAGCGCAAATAATGCGCCGGAATGCCTAGCGACGACGGGGATATTTTCATGACAACAATAACCGACCCTCCTAAGGAGTCGTTTCGGCTATCTATGCTGATTTACGATACCCGATACAGGTCAATGACCATTCAAGTTGTTGCACTTCTCGGGTTCATGGCAGTGTTTGCTTGGCTCATCGGTAATACAGCGCAAAACCTTTCGGATCTCGGAAAAGAACCGTCGTTTACGTACTTGAACGACTCCGCAGGGTATGACATCAACCAACGGTTAATTGACTATACCTCCCGTGACAGCCATTGGCGCGCGGCGGGCGTGGGTCTTCTTAATACGCTGCTGATTGCGTTCCTCGGCTGTATCACAGCGACGATTATCGGTGTTTTTGTCGGCATCCTGCGCCTCTCAAACAATTGGATCGTTTCCAAAATCATGACGGTCTATGTCGAGACCTTCCGCAACGTCCCCGTCCTGCTGTGGATCGTGTTTACGATGGCGATTATGATCGAGACATTGCCTCAGCCCAATGATTTCAGAGGCGACAACGCGACCGCGTCTATGATTTTGAACGACACCGTCGCCATAACGAACCGAGGCATTTACGTTCCCGAACCCCTGTTCAGCAGGAGTTTGGGCGACATCAGCGTTTTCGGGTTCTTGAATATTAGTTTGAACCTCGTTCTCATTGCCGCTGTTCTGATCGCTGGCATCGTTGTCTCAAAGAAAATCAAAGAGCGCGCAAATCGCATTCAAGAAGCGACGGGCATTCGACCGACCACATGGTATCTGCGTTTGGGAGCGGTGCTGCTTCCCGTAACGATCGCGCTTGTTGCTCTTGGGTTTCATCTTGGCTATCCGGCGCTGAAGGGCTTCAACTTCCAAGGCGGGACTCATCTACGCAACTCCCTGCTCGCGCTCTGGATTGCCCTCTCGCTCTATACCGCCGCCTTTATAGCCGAGATCGTTCGCTCGGGCATTATGTCTGTCTCAAAAGGGCAAAGTGAGGCCGCTGAGGCCCTTGGCATGAGTTCGAGACGCACCATGAGTCTGGTGATTTTGCCACAGGCGATGCGGGTGATTATCCCGCCAATGATCTCTAACTACTTGAATCTCACCAAGAACTCCTCACTCGCGATTGCGGTTGGGTACATGGATATTACCGCCACACTCGGCGGGATCACCATGAACCAAACGGGGCGCGAGCTTGAGTCCATCCTGCTTTTGATGCTGATCTATCTCACGATTTCCCTCAGCATTTCGGCCGTGATGAATTGGTATAATAACTCAGTTAAATTGGTGGAGCGGTAATATGCCAGAAGTTAGTTTTGTCCGCACAGAAATGCTTTCGCAGCAAGTCCCGCCTTCAACCATGGTTGGCCCAATCGGTTGGTTGCGTCAAAATCTGTTCAACGGCATTTGGAATTCGATCATATCGGTCCTGTTTCTCCTCGCCGTTGTATGGACGGTCCTCAACCTTCTTGGTTGGGGGGTTTCTCCGACATGGAACGCCAAGTCACTATCCGAATGCCGCGAGATCATCGGTGCGGGCGGGCATGGCGCCTGTTGGGGTGTGATCAACGATCGTTGGTTGCAGCTTCTTTATGGCTTCTATCCCCTAGACGTTGGTCTTCTGTCGTCCCTAAGCGGCGTTGATCCTGAGCTTATCAGTTCCGACCCACGTGCACATGTTGCGACCCCGATTGTGATGATCCTTGGGTACTGGCGTTTGAATTTGGCCTTGGTGCTGATGTTCGTTGGTCTGCTTCCGGTTCTTTCGGAAAAAGCACCGCGCAAGTTACTGATCGTGACGATGCTCTTCCCGTTTGTGGACGTGTTCCTCATGTGGGGTGGCTCGATTTGGGGGCCGACCATGGCCTTTGCGGGCTTCGTGATCGGGTATTTGGTTTTCCATTATGTGCGCCCTTATACTGGCAGCTTGGTCGGGATCATATTGACCGCCGTGGTGCCAATCCTTTGGTGGCTCTTTGCGGCTGGCCCCGTTGCGGGTGTCCTCGCAAATGTAACGCCGGGGTTGGCTCTGGAAGCCGTTTCCAGCCGACAGTTTGGGGGCTTCGTTCTGTCGATCTCCATTGGGATCGTCGCGATCCTCGGGTCATTGCCGATTGGGGTTCTTCTTGCTCTTGGGCGCCAGTCTGACTTACTGATCGTGAAGTCGATCTGCATCGGTTTCATCGAGTTTATTCGCGGTGTGCCTCTGATTACCCTCCTGTTTGTGGCCAACAACCTGCTCAATATCTTCATGCCTCCGGGTACGAACTTTGATGTTATTCTGCGGGTTATGATCATGGTGACGCTCTTTGCGTCGGCCTATATGGCCGAGGTTGTGCGCGGCGGGCTCGCCGCTTTGCCAAAAGGGCAGTACGAGGCGGCGGATGCTCTAGGGCTTGATTATTGGAAGGCGCAGCGGCTGATCATTATGCCGCAAGCGCTCAAGATTTCCATTCCGGGCATCGTGAGTACCTTTATCGGCGTGTTCAAAGACACGACGTTGGTTTCGATCATTAGCCTCATGGATCCCGTTGGCCTGTCCAGTGCGATCCGCGCAAACCAAGAATGGAACGGTATTGTGTGGGAGCTTTATGCCTTCATCGCGCTGCTTTTCTTCGTCGTTTGCTTTTCTATGTCCCGTTATTCCATGTTCTTGGAGCGCAAGCTCAAGACTGGCCATTAATAAGGAGTTCACGATATGTCTGAACTTGCTACACAACGCCAAATTGATCGTTCCAAAATGCAGGTCTCTGAAGAGGTTGCGGTCCAAATCAACAATATGAACAAGTGGTACGGGAGCTTCCACGTGCTGCGCGACATCAACCTGACGGTCAATCAGGGCGAGCGTATCGTTATTGCGGGGCCATCCGGCTCGGGGAAATCGACGCTCATCCGCTGTATCAACCGTCTTGAGGAGCACCAAAAGGGCGACATTATTGTCGATGGAACCGAGCTCACGTCCGATCTCAAAAACATCGACAAAATCCGTTCCGAAGTGGGAATGTGTTTTCAGCACTTCAACCTTTTTCCGCATCTGACGATTTTGGAGAACTGTACCTTGGCTCCGATCTGGGTGCGCAAAACACCCAAAAAAGAAGCCGAGGAAATTGCGATGCACTTCCTTGAGAAGGTTAAAATCCCTGAGCAAGCCAACAAATACCCCGGCATGCTTTCGGGTGGGCAGCAACAGCGCGTGGCGATTGCCCGCTCGCTTTGTATGAAACCCCGCATCATGCTCTTTGACGAGCCAACCTCAGCTCTTGACCCAGAGATGATCAAAGAGGTTCTCGACACCATGATTGAACTGGCCGAAGAGGGCATGACCATGCTGTGCGTGACCCACGAGATGGGTTTTGCCCGTCAGGTTGCGAACCGTGTGATCTTTATGGACGACGGTCAGATCGTGGAGCAAAACGAGCCTGAGGAGTTCTTCAACAATCCAAAATCCGAGCGCACGAAATTGTTCCTCTCCCAGATTTTGGGGCACTAAGGATCCATTTCGGCGTCTTGGAAAACTTTAAAAACTTTAAAAACCGGCTCTTTCTGAGGGCCGGTTTTTTAAATAACTCTACAATTCACGCGGAATTACGAAACCAAGTGGTTTACCTTTATGGGGTGCGATTTCCCCATCAAATTCCAGTACCGTCGTCGCGCCCGTGGGATAGTCATAGAACTTCGGATGGCGCGGCTCCTCCTCCACTAGGGTGGCCGCAAGCGCCGCAATCCCGGGATTATGCGCCAGCAGGAGAACCGTGCTTGTAGGGGCTGGCTTATGGGCTGCAAGGACCGCAAGTATGGCTGCGGGTTCCGCCAGATAGAGCGCGCGGGTAAACACCGGAACAAGGTTTTGCGACAGGTATGGCGCCAACCCGTCGAAGGTTTCGCGGGTCCGTTGGGAATCTGAAACCAGTGCCAAATCAGGTAAAAACCCTTTGTTCTCAAGCCAGAACCCGATCTTCGATGCAGAGGCACGGCCGCGCGGATTGAGGGGACGCGCATGATCGCTCGTCATTCCGTCCCAATCAGACTTCATATGCCGCATCAAAATAAGTTTCATTACCGTCCCTTTCGAAACGGCATCATAAGTGCATGAATGAAACCCTTGGGTTTCGCGTATTCCCCCAAAAGACCAATGCGCATACCCGTATGACCATCCTTAGGCTGCGCAATATACGTTCCAAACAAACGGTCCCATAACGACAGCGAAAACCCGTAATTGCTGTCGGTTTCCTCGCGATAAACCGAATGATGAACACGGTGCATATCCGGCGTCACCAAAACTCGCCGTACAACGCGATCCAACGGAATCGGTAGACGAAGGTTTGCATGATTAAACATCGCGGTGCCATTTAGCAAAACCTCGAATAAAATCACGGCAACCGCCGATGGTCCAAACACATAGACCAGACCAATTTTAAATCCTGCTGAAAGGGCGATTTCCACAGGGTGAAATCGAATGGCCGTTGTGACATCCATTTCAGGGTCAGCATGGTGAACTTGATGAAAACGCCATAAAAACGGTACCTTATGGGTGATCAAATGCTGCAACCAGATAAAAAAGTCCAAGATAATGATGGCCAAAAGGACTTCGATCCACGACGGCAAAGTTGTGTGGTTGAACAGGCCAATGCCACGATGTGAAGCCTCAAGCGCGGCACCAACGGCCAACAGCGGCACGGCAATTGCCATGATCCTGAGGGTTATTGAATCCAGAATAATCATGGCCCAATTGATCGGCCAACGCCCCATGCGTATACTGGGGCGGCGAGGAAGCATGGCCTCTGCGAGTGCCAGTACAACGAAGAGACCGAGGAAGACGCCTAGCCTAAGGAAAGTTTCATTTTGCATATTTCATGGTGCTCCGAAATTCGGCGCGGTTCAACGAAAACATTACCCTTGCCGGATAATTGTACCCGCGCCATGTTCGGTGAACAACTCAAGCAAACAGGCGTTTGGAGCGCGCCCATCCAGAATAACAGCCGCACGGACACCCGCCTGCAACGCTGCAAGCGCAGTTTCAGTTTTCGGAATCATCCCGCCCGCAATAATGCCAAGTTCAGTCAACTCATGAACATGGGCGGCCGTTAGCTCTGTCACAACCTCGCCCGATGCGTCTTTTACACCCGCGACATCGGTAAGGAGAAGGAGCCTATCGGCTTTCAACGCGCCAGCGATTGCCCCCGCCGCCGTGTCGCCGTTCACATTGTAAGTCTCGCCAGTACGGCCCATACCAAGCGGCGCAATCACGGGAATCATATCCGCCTCAAACAAGGTTTTAAGGACGGCTGGGTTCATTTCGACAGGCGTACCGACGAATCCAAGTTTCGCATCCGTCTGCTCACAAATCATCAAGTTGGCGTCTTTGCCCGAAAGTCCGACAGCGCGGCCCCCTTGCGCATTGATCGCCTGAACGATCCGCTTGTTTACCCGACCAGAAAGCACCATTTCGACGACTTCAACTGTCGCCGCATCCGTTACACGTTTGCCGCCGACGAACTCGGATTGAATGTCGAGTTTGCTAAGCATTTCGTTGATCATCGGACCGCCACCGTGCACGACGACAGGGTTCACGCCAACTTGCTGCATCAAAACGACGTCGCGCGCAAAGCTGTCCATCGCCTCGTCGCTGCCCATCGCATGTCCACCGAACTTTATGACAACCGTAGCGCCATCATACCGCTGCAAGAAAGGCAGGGCTTGAGAAAGTGTACGGGCGGTTGCAATCCAGTCTTTGTTCATCGCATCTTGTTTCTTCATGAGCTCATCCTAAGGTTCACCCTTAAAGGTAGTGGGTGAACGCGGGTTATCCAAGGTTGGAAAATGGGCAATGTTTAGATGAGCGTTGCAATGATGGACCGCAACTCAGAGATTCCATGGCCTTTTTCCGAACTCGTTAAAACAATCTCGGGGAAGGCCGCGGGATGTTTGGCTAGTGCGCCACGAACTTGCTCAATAACTTTGTCCAGATCCGCCTTGCTGGGTTTATCAATTTTGGTCAAAACACATTGAAACGTGACAGCAGAGCGATCAAGAAGAGACATGATTTCTTCGTCGACAACCTTGACGCCGTGTCGCGCGTCAACCAGCACAAAAGCGCGGCGCAGATTGGCGCGACCTGAAAGATATGCCTTAAGAAGGCGCTGCCATTTTGCGACGATGGCGACGGGTGCGTTGGCGTAGCCATATCCGGGTAAATCGACGAGATAATGGCTGTCTGCCGCGGTGAAAAAGTTAATTTCCTGTGTCCGGCCGGGGGTGTTTGACGCACGTGCAAGGGCCTTTCGACCCGTTACAGCGTTGATAAGGCTAGACTTCCCGACGTTGGAACGGCCCGCGAAACAAACTTCCAGAAGGTCACCGGGAGGCATGCCGTCCATCTCGACAACACCCTTTAGGAACTCGGTCTCTCCTGCAAAAAGCATGCGCCCTTTTTCGGCGGATTCAGCATCGGGGGTTTCTACGATTGAAAACGTTTGTGTCATATTGCGATCTCCACAGTGTCGCCGATGGTAACAGTGCCGCCGGTGGACACTTGGGCAAAAACGCCGAAATCCCGGTGATCCCAGTTTCCGTGCAAAGCCCCGAGCGTATCGACATCGCGCAGGCCCGTCTCTGGATCTACCTCAGTTGCCCGACATCGCGTAATGTGTTGCGTAACGTCAAACTCAACTGAACCGAAAGATACCTTTTGACCGATCCATTCGCGCTCCGCCCAAGCGGGCAATCCATCGATCCAAAAATTCCCGCGAAAGCGCCGCGGGTCCAATGTTGTTCCTAACTTATCAGACAGCGCGCGCAAAGAGGCAAGATTTAGAATCGAAACCCATGGTTTGGATTGATCCGTCAAACCCTGAGCTGTGGCCCGCAAAAGGCCTGTTGGCGCGGGGCGTTCAGGTGGCAACAAAGGGGTAACCCATTCCAAAAATGCGGCAGGGTTATCGTCGGGCCGGAATTGAATATTTTCGCGGTCAGGATGCGAAAGCGTGATCTCTTCGGAATTGCTATCAAACTGGGCATCAATGGCCATAAGGCTTGGATAGCCAGCACCACGCGTAAAGTTTCGGCACGACACCCATGTTCCGCCATCCGTCTTGGCTGCGCTATGCGGTACAGCCCAAACACGATCCCACGGCAGAGTCGTTCCTGCCAAGAGATCAACACACTTTAGGTGTTCGGCCCCATGCGCCTTGATTGGATGACGCCAAATTTGAGCGACAAAGGGGGCCGAATGGTTCACTTCGCGTCCGACTTCTTGCGTTTCAATCCGGAGATGATGTTGCCAAAAACATCCGGTTTAACACCTTGGCTGCGCATGATGAGATACTGTTGCGTAAAGGTGATCATGTTGTTTGCAATCCAGTAGATAACAAGTCCGGCTGCAAAATTCCCTAGCATAAACATGAAGACCCACGGCATCCATGCCATGACCATTGCTTGTGTTGGCTCGGTGGGGGCTGGATTGAGCTTCTGTTGAAGCCACATTGAGATGCCAAGAATAATTGGCAAGATTCCGAGGGAAATAATCGCAAAAATACTTCCAGCTTCGGGCGTCGCGTAGGGCAAAAGACCAAACAAGTTCAGGATTGAACTGGGATCAGGCTCGGAAAGATCGTTGACCCAACCAAACCAAGGCGCGTGGCGTAGGAGGATGGTTACAAAAATAACTTTGTAGAGTGAAAAGAAAATTGGAATTTGCAGCAAGATTGGCAGACAGCCTGAGGCGGGATTCGCCTTCTCTTTCTTATAAAGAGCCATCATTTCCTGCTGGAGTTTTTGCTTGTCATCTCCCGCATTCTTTTTGATTATTTCCATTTCTGGCTGAAGTTTTTTCATCTTGGCCATGGAAACGTAAGACTTGTAGGCAAGCGGGAAGAGCATTGCCTTGATGATCAAAGTCAAAACGATGATCGACCAGCCCATGTTACCGATAAATCCGTAAATTGTGTAAAGGAGCCAGAACATTGGTTTGGTGATCATGGAGAACACGCCCCAATCGATTGAATCGATGAAGCGCTCGACGGCTTCGTCGCGTTCATAATGCTTGATCAGCGACCATTCTTTTGCACCCGCAAAGAGGCGGCTGTCATTCAGTATAGTGCCACCGGGGGAAACTTCCATAACTGGAAAGCGCGCCTCGGCCGTATAAACGTCTTGGCTCTCAATGTATTTTGCAACAGATGTGAAGGGTTGGCCCTGTTCAGGAATGAGCGTTGTCATCCATTCCTTACCTGTGAAGCCAATCCAGCCACTTTCCACGACATCTTGCTTGTCTACTCGCGCTCTCTCTTGCTCCGAATAGTCCATGTCAGGCATTTTTTTGTATTTGTTTTTTGTCAGATGGCCGTCCGACATGCGAATGGCGCCTTCATGTAGGATGAAAAAGCCAATTTGATCAGGCGTGCCGTGCTGGGCGATCATGCCGTAGGGATAGAGGCGCTGGGATGTTGTTGTATTATTGGTGACGGATTGTTCGATGGAGAAGAGGAAGTCTTTGTCGATTGAAACTTTTTGCTTAAACAAAAGCCCCTGACCATTGTCCCAAGCGAGCGTAATCGGCGTTTCTGGTGAGAGGATCTTTCCTTCGGACAGTGACCAAATTGTACCGCGATTAGGCACGAGTTTTGGGTCCATTCCGCCAGCGGGCCCCCAACCATAGAGTGCATAATACGCATGCTCTTCACCTTCGGGGCGAAGGACTTGAACAAGGTCTGAATCGGGGTCAAGATCAACGGTGTAGTCTTTTAGGGAAAGACTATCGATCCGCCCACCGCGTGTAGAAATTGAGCCAACGACACGGTCTGTTTCAATTGGAATCCTTTGTTCTTCAACCGACTGTTCTATGGTCTCGGCTACAACTTCGGTTGCCGGAACAAGTGAAGTCGCCGGTGGCATTAAGTCCCCATCATTGGCAGTGATGGCTCCGGCCTCAGGGTCTACAAGTGGTGTTGACTGAGGCGCTATGAACGACCAGCCAATAAGCACAAGGAGGCTTAAAGCGATTGCAAGGATTAGGTTCTTATTCTGATCGTCCATTGGACCCGCCATTTTCCGGAAAAAACACAGTCAGGTTCAACCCGTCTGAGCGGAAAAGGTCAAGGGGAAACCCCTGTTATTTGTGAGGATCGGGTATGTTTACCCTTGTTTGCGGCCAATGGCAGGCGTTTGGGTTAGTTTTCCCGCATGCTTTTCCATCCAAAGCACTGTTTCAGAAAGGGGCATCGGACGGCCGATACCAAAGCCCTGAACATGTCCGCAACCAAGTTGCGAAAGTGTCGCATGTTCTCCGACACTTTCTACGCCTTCAGCGAGGGTCTCGATTTCGAGTCTCTCGGCCATTGTAAGAATGGCGGAGACCATTCGGTTTTGTTCAGGGTCGACATCGACTTTCGTTACAAAAGATCTGTCTATTTTTATGCGGTTGATTGCAAAACGGCGAATATTTGCAATGGAAGCGTGACCGGTGCCGAAATCGTCGAGGTCAATGCCGCATCCAAGTTTTGAGAGGCCGCTTATGTTGCGGGTAATTGTATCATCGTCCGAACCAGCGACGACAGATTCTAGGATTTCAACAGACAGGCGATCTGCGGTCATGTCAAAACGATCCAACTCCCAGCGTATTTTTTCTACAAGTTTGGGGTTCCGGAGTTCTTCGGATGAGAAGTTTACGCCGACTCTTGGAATGTGAATGCCCGTTTGGTCCCAGCTGCGTAGGGCAGATAGGGCGTGAAACAGAATTATTTCACTAAGGCGTTCGGACAATCCAGCTTGTTGAATTGCGGGAAGAAATTCTGCAGGGGAGACAATACCTCTGGTTGGGTGGCTCCAGCGTGCAAGAGCTTCAAATCCAGAAATTTCTCCCGTGTCAGTCGATACCTGTGGTTGGAACCATGGTTGAATTTGACCCGCTTCTAAAGCAGCCCCAACTTCGCCAATTAGCGCGGACTGGTCCTCTGCCTTTTTCTTCATTTCGGGTGAAAAAGCTCGTAGCCCTCCCGGGCCGTGTCGCCTTGCTTCGAAGAGTGCACACTCCGCGGCTTCAAGCATTGCGGACCCCGAACGGATAGACGTCCGCGTCGAAAGACAGAAACCAATTGATGCGGTGAGATACACATTCGTCGCGTCGAGACTAAAGGGCTCGGCGATGGTGGATTGAATTCTAGACCCCATTTGTATGAGATTCTCTAAATCAGCGCGACGTATTGGGGCCACGGCAATCGAGAAACTACCACCATCAAGGCGCGCCATTACGTCATTGCTGCGTAAGGCGCCCAATATACGCTCGCTTGCGCGGACCAAAATGTCTTCCGCCGCCTTGCGTCCGAATCGATCTGTGAAGTCCCGAAAATCGTCCAGTTCCACTTGTAAACAGGCTGTCGAAAGACCGCTCTTGGGCTGGCTTTCCAAAGATGTGTCAAGCGCTCCCTCAACGGCGTCGCGTAAATGTAAGCCGGTTAACCCGTCACGCGCTTCGGGAGGGGGGATGCGCGCGGTGGCTCCTCCTACGAGGCCCAAGGCAGCAGGGAGCAAGAGCGCGACGACAAGCAGCGCGGACTCTCCTCCGAGCCAAAACGCCCCCAAAGTGATCGCTGGAAGGAAGGCTAGGATGTGCGGACCGTTGATTGCACCACGAAATGATTTCACGTTTTCGTAGATCATTTGCCGAGACAACATAACAGTTTCCTTTTGAAACCCAGTATTGGGTGTGCACCGCGTTTGTGGTGCGTTCATTTGGAAACTAGCGGGTCACCCCTAGCGGACGGTTAACGTAAAATGGGGACTGAATTGCTTTTATCTACAATTGAATCTTTAGGCTCGACACTTCTACGCTCAAGACCCGCAAAATCGAAGAGGTTTGGATCCAACAAATGGGTTGGGCGCGCATTTGTTAAGGCTTTGAACATAACTTGACGCCGCCCAGGAGAATTTTTCTCCCAACCATCTAAAATTTGCTTCACTTGTTGACGCTGTAGCCCGTCTTGGCTTCCGCAAAGGTCGCAGGGAATGATTGGATAGGCCATCTTTTGTGCAAACTTCTCGCAATCCGCTTCTGAGACGTGCGCAAGGGGGCGGTAAACAAACAAATCCCCTTCTTCATTGACCAATTTAGGCGGCATGGTCGCCAAGCGCCCCCCGTGGAACAGGTTCATGAAAAAGGTTTCTAGGATGTCGTCGCGATGGTGCCCAAGTACAACGGCGGAGCAACCTTCTTCGCGGGCAACTCGGTACAGATTGCCGCGCCTTAAGCGCGAACAAAGGGCGCAGAATGTCCGTCCGGCCGGTACTTTGTCCATAACAATTGAGTAGGTGTCTTGATATTCGATTCGATGCTCAACCCCCATCTTTTTCAGGAACTCTGGGAGCACTGTCGCGGGAAATCCGGGTTGGCCTTGGTCAAGGTTGCAAGCCAATAGGTCGACTGGCAGTAGGCCGCGCCACTTGAGTTCATGCAAAACCGCGAGCAGCGTGTAGCTGTCTTTGCCACCAGACAAACAGACAAGCCACCGTGCATCGCGTTCGATCATGCCGTATTGCTCGATCGCCTCGCGCGTCTGGCGCACAATACGTTTGCGTAGTTTCTTGAAACTAGCCGACTTGGGCGCACCGTAAAACAGAGGATGAATTTCGTCGTGCTCATCAAGCATTATCTGATTCTCTTTTTGATTTGGCCTTCGGCTCAGGAACGGGATCGTATCCGTCACTCCCAAAGGGATGGCAGCGGCCAATCCGTTTCGCCGCCAAATAGCTTCCCTTGAGGGCTCCATGTTTTTCCAAGGCTTCCAACGCATAGGCAGAACACGTGGGTTGGTAGCGACAGTTAAAACCTACCCAAGGTGAAAAAACGGCACGGTAGGCGCGTACAGGGAGGGAGAGGATAAAGGCTGTGGGTGTCATGACTGACCTGCCGAGGAATTAAGCTTTGGCGCGTGGAGTTTGCGAAGAGCAAATGCCAGATCCTCTTGCAGTGCTGCGAACGTGCGGGTTGTGGTCGCCCCTTGGCGACCGATCAGGACATAGTCCCAACCTGGCAGACCACCGGACGTCAAGCCTGAGCGCGCTACCTCACGCAGCCGACGCTTAGCACGGTTGCGTAGCACGGCATTGCCGACTTTTTTAGAACAGGTATACCCAATTCTAATGTCTTCAGAGTTCACGGCGGCATCACTCTCGTCACGCTTGCGCGCTTGGAGAATAAACCCAGCCGTTGCCTGACGCTTCGCGCGGGCGGCTTTTAAGAAGTCGGGTCGGTTTTTTAGAGTGAGCAACATAGTGACTTTATTCCGAGTCGTCGCAAAAGGAGGACTGACTCACAGATAAGCTGTTTTCACTGGATCGAAAAGGGGGAGGCAATAGACAAACGAAAACCGCCGGGAACCCAAGGTTCCGGCGGTAACGAACTAAAAGGCCCAATGACGAGCCCAAGCCAAAGCCTAAACGCTTATGCGCTCAAGGATTTCCGGCCCTTCGCACGACGTGCGTTCAGAATATTGCGGCCCGCTTTTGTTGCCATACGCGACCGGAAGCCGTGGCGGTGTTTGCGAACTAGGTTCGATGGTTGAAAGGTGCGTTTCATCGCCCGTCTCCGTTATGTTGCCTGCGAATCCTTGGCGCCCCGAAGAGCGGAATCGAAGAGAAATGTATCTCGAAGCCCGTTCTTTAGGGGTGTGCAACAAAGAAGTCAATTCTTGAGGGGAGGGTTTTTGCAACAAGGCGGTCGATTTTGCCGACGAATGTTACAAAGAGGCGCCCATAAGTTACAAACGGTACCCATCCCATCACTCAACATCAAGCAGACGTGATACCCCTATCGCTCAAACCCGATTGGCCACATGTTATGCGTCACAGGCGATAATAAAGGCGAAACGATGGTAGACAACTCTGTTCCGGTGACGCACCGATTTTTGCGTTTGATTCCTTTAGTGGTGATCTTGATTGTGGCCGTTTTGGGGGCCTTTCTATTGAGGGAGCAGTTGAGCTTTGAGGCACTGCGCGCGAATCATGAAGCTTTGGTTGTTTTTCGCGATAACAATTTTATCCTAACGATGCTGGGATTTATCACTATCTACACACTCATCGTCACGTTCTCCCTTCCCGGAGCGGGTATGTCTTCGATCACGGGTGGGTTCCTGTTTTCGCTATTCCCTGGTGTTCTTTTGAATATGACTGCTGCGACTATTGGCGCCACGCTCATTTTTCTCGCGGCGCGCTGGGGGATTGGCGCAACCTTGGCCGAGAAAATGGAGAACAGCTCAGGTGCTGTAAAAAAAATCAAAGATGGAATCGACGAAAATCAATGGTCTGTGCTCTTCGCGGTGCGCCTTGTGCCGATTTTACCGTTTTTTCTCGTTAACTTAGTGCTGTCTTCGGTGGGGGTTCCACTCTACCGTTTCATCATCTCAACCTTCCTTGGCATTATTCCTGGAGCATTGGTTTACACGTCGATCGGGGCAGGGGTCGGCGAAGTTCTAGCGCAAGGTGGCACCCCAGATTTCGGTGTCATCTTTGAGGCGCATATCTTGCTGCCCATTCTGGGACTTGCGGCTCTTGCGCTCCTTCCAATTGTATTGAAAATTTTCAAAAAGGACCTCGTTGAATGAAACGTTTAGAAACAGATATTTGCGTTATCGGCGGTGGGTCAGGGGGACTTTCCGTTGCTTCTGGGGCTGTGCAGATGGGCGCGCGGGTTGTCCTTGTCGAAGGGCATAAAATGGGGGGGGACTGTCTGAATTACGGATGCGTACCCTCCAAGGCGTTGATTGCAGCAGGGAAGGCGGCTCATGCACAAACATCGGGCGCGCGCTTTGGTGTGATGCCCGTCCAACCACAAATAAATTATGCGGCGGCTAAGGATTTTGTTCACTCAGTTATCTCCACAATCGAACCAAACGATTCTGTGGAGCGCTTTGAGGGCTTGGGAGTGACGGTACTTTCGGAATTCGGAGAATTCATTTCGCCGACGGAACTACAGACGGGTGACACCATTATCAAAGCACGTCGTTTTGTAATCGCGACAGGCTCCTCCCCCTTAGTACCGCCAATTCCGGGCCTTGATACTGTGCCGTACTTAACAAACGAAAGCCTTTTTGATTTACGCGATCAACCCGAGCATTTATTGGTGGTCGGTGGCGGTCCTATTGGTCTTGAGATGGCCCAAGCACATGCGCGATTGGGATCTAAAGTAACCGTCATCGAAGGGGCTAAAGCGCTGGGCAAGGATGACCCCGAGTTGGCGGAAATCGCCCTGAAGTACCTGCGGGCCGAGGGGATTATAATTGAAGAAAACGCACTCGTGTCGGAAGTGAACGGAAAGGCCGGCGCGCTTGAAGTAAAAACAAAGGATGGGCGCGTATTTAAGGGCAGCCACCTGCTCATGGCGGTTGGCCGCAAGGTGAATATTGAACGCTTGAACCTTGAGAAGGCTGGTGTTGAAACGACGCGTTCGGGAGTGACCGTCGACGCGCAACTCAAAAGCAGCAACCGAAAAATCTATGCCATTGGCGATGTTGCCGGCGGCCTTCAGTTTACCCATGTTGCCGGATATCACGCAGGAGTCGTGATCAAATCGGCCCTCTTTGGGCTGCCTTCAAAAGCAAAAAACACTCACCTCCCATGGGCGACCTATATTGATCCTGAATTGGCGCAAGTGGGGCTGTCCGAAGCGCACGCGCGGGAAAAATATGGCGATAAAGTCACCGTAATTCGATTTCCATATAGCGAAAATGATCGCGCCATAACTGAAGCGAAAACTGAGGGGCTGGTTAAAGTAATGGTTGTGAAATCGCGACCTGTTGGGGCCTCGATCGTTGGCGCGCAGGCGGGCGAGTTGATCGGCACATGGGCGATGGCGATTGCAAATAACCTCAAAATGGGTGCGATTGCGGCCACAGTTCTCCCCTATCCGACCTTGGGGGAGGTTAACAAACGTGTGGCGGGTGCCTATTTTAGCCCTATGATCTTTGAAAGCTCAAAGGTGAAACGCGTTGTGCGGCTAATTCAGCGATTTATACCCTAGGGTAAACGGGAAAAAGAATGAGAAAAAACAGCGTTCTTAACTCGCTTTCGGGGCGATTTCTGATTTTGACGGCTCTTTTTGTGATGCTGGCAGAGGTCATGATCTTTGTGCCGTCTGTCGCGCGCTTCCGAGAAGATTTTCTTTTACTTAAGTTGGAGAAAGCACAAATTGCGTCATTGGCATTGTTGGCTGATGACATGATTGATCCTGAACTAGAAAGCGAACTTCTTGCGAATGCCGGAGTTTTTAACGTGGTTTTACGGCGGGACGAGGTGCGCCAACTTATGTTGTCCTCCCCAATTCCCGCGCCGATTTACGAAACCTATGATCTTAGGGATGCATCGCCAGTAACTCTAATCCGTGACGCAATGGTACGTCTTTGGGATAGCGAAAATCGGGTGATACGTGTGATGGGTGAACCCGTGCGCGGCGCGGGTTTGTTGATCGAATTGACAACCGATACACAAGATTTGCGCGCAGCAATGCTGGCCTATGGCGTTAACATCCTGCTACTTTCCGCTGTAATCTCAGTATTCACCGCAATTCTTTTGTTTGTCGCCGTTCGGGGATTTCTTGTGGTGCCAATCAAACGTGTGGTGCGCCACATGCAGGCCTATGCCGCAGCGCCTGAGGACCCGCGGCACATTATCCAACCCAACGCAGGCGTGACCGAATTGCGTGAAGCCGAAGAGGCTCTGATGTCGATGCAAAACCAGCTTACGGGGGCCTTGAAACAAAAAGAGCGTCTTGCCCAGCTTGGAAGCGCGGTTGCAAAAATTAGCCACGATTTACGCAATATTTTAACCACGGCCCAACTGTTTGCTGACCGTATGGAGGATTCCGACGATCCTGCAGTTAAACGAGCGGCTCCCAAATTGCTGAACTCGATTCGGCGCGCCGTGAACCTTTGTGAAACAACACTTGCCTTCGGGAAGGCCGAAGAAGCGCCCCCGGGTTTGCGGGATGTGAATTTATTTCAACTCGCAACTGACGTTGTCGAAAACGAGCGGTTGGCTTCGGGGGATACGTTGGTTTCCATTTCCGCGGACATGCCAGAAACTCTTGTTGTGAGAGCAGATCCGGAACAGTTGTATCGTGTGCTGTCGAACCTAACAAGGAACGGCCGACAGGCCATCGCCGGAACAGGCCTGGCGGGGAACGTCACCATCTCGGCCACCCAGAACGAAGAAAATTGGCTTATTGAAGTTCGTGACACTGGGCCAGGACTGCCACCCAAAGCGCGTGAACATTTATTTACGGCCTTTCAAGGAGGGATTCGCAAGGGTGGGACTGGGCTTGGGCTTGTGATCTCGGCAGAACTTATCCGCGGCCATGGTGGTCGGCTTGAATTGGCGCAAAGTGATTCTTCGGGTACATGCTTTTTAATTTGTCTTCCCAAGGTCGGAGGTGCTGCGGATGCCTTATTCGGATGAGTAAATAAGGAGCTTTTATGCACTTACAGTATTTGCTCAAGTTTTTGATGTTTAGCCCTTGCAAACTTTAGCCGGCACAGCTAAATCACCCCTAATGCACCCGTAGCTCAGCTGGATAGAGTACCTGACTACGAATCAGGGGGTCAGAGGTTCGAATCCTCTCGGGTGCACCACTTAAACTTACTATAGTTATTATTAAATTTCTTGGACTAGCAGATGCATTTCAGCCCCTGTTTAGCCCAACTAAACACTTTTGATAGGCGCACCTGTCGGTGTAGCGGCCTTAGACGCCATTTTTGAACAAGTGTTTTGGGGAAACATCCTTCGTTTTGGCGCGAATTCTACGAACAAGATGTTTGAATATCTCTACTTTAGAGGATTCCCGGCAACACGGCGGCAATGGCGTCTGACTTTTTACCTTTCAACTGCCCGTGTGTAAATTTGGTATCCCCGCTGGTCCCAAATGTTAAGCGAGAGAGATTAGTCCCCCCTCACATTTCTCAATTCCAAGGGGCGCTCGCGATGCTGAGCAATGTTAAGGCTACGGATGTAATGCCAGACTCCCTAGACGCTGTTGGCCAACGTTGCCGTTGCTTTGAATATTTGCACTAGGATAAATGGCTATCAACAGACCCACGCGGCTAAAGCCATTTCCAATTGACCTGAGCCCCTGAATTTCCTCCAAATTTGTGTAGAGTCCGCCCAACAAAAGGACGGAAAAATGAAGGCACGATTCACGGACGAACAGATCATTGCGACGAGCAAGGAACAGGAAGCTGGTGAGAAGACCATTGACGTATGTCGGCGGCACGGGATTCATTGGCTGGCAGGTTAATGCTTAACATTGACTGAGAAGCAGTTCGGTGACGTTCTATAAATACAAATCAAAGTATGGCGGTATGGAGCCTTCGGGCGCGAAGCGACTGCGCGCGCTTGAAGATGAGAACGGTAAATTGAAGAAGCTACTTGCCGAGCAAATGCTGGATAATTCGATGCTCCGAGATATCAATTCAAAAAAATGGTGAGGCCCGCAGTCAGGCGGAAAGCCGTGGCTCAATTGATGGAGGTCTATCAGGTGAGCCAACGTCCGCCCCCCTCTCATGGTTTGCTTGCAAACCATGAGAGGGGGGCGTGTAATGTTTTGCAGGTTGATAGATCCTCGATGCGATACCCGTCGCGTCGAGGAGGTGACGTTGAATTACGAGATGCTATCAAACGGGTTTCGCGTGAGTGCCGCAGGTTTGGGTATCCATTGCCCGGCAGTCGCTGCTTGCAGCGATAAGAGGGGGCGTATCCACGTGATGGTCGCGCGGGAGGGTTTTGAGGTAAACCACAAGTAGCTGCGGTGCCTTTATATTGAGGAGAATCTACTGGTGCGCCGCAGAGGCTGTAGAAAGCGCACCTTAGGTACGCGATAGCCAATGGTGCAGCCGGATGGTCTGAACCAACGCTGGAGTTTAGATTTCGTATCGGATGCGCTGACGGAGGGTCACAGGTTTCGCATCCTGAAGATTTTTGATGACTTCAGCCGAGAGAATTTGGTGCTTGTCGCCGACAGATCTATGTCGCGCCAGCGAGTGACGCGTGAGTTGGATCGGGTAATTGCTGAACGCGGAATGCCGAAAACAATTGTTTCAGATAACATAACCGAGTTTACCAGTATGGCGATCCTCAAATGGGTCCAGGATACTGGAATCGAATGGCACCACATCGCCCCTGGAAAGCCGGAACTGAATGGATTTATCGAAAGCTTCAACGGTAAGCTGAGGGACGAATGCCTCAATGAGACATTGTTTGGCACGGTAGCCGAAGCTCGTGAAACGTTGGAAAAGTGGCAGGAGGGTTACAACTGGCACAGGCCACATTCAGCAATGAGAAACTTGACACCAATGGAATTCTTGCAGCGAAAGGTGATGGATAAAATGGCCGTGTAAGGTCACAGATTTGACCCCAAGGATTCCGCGTAAACTGGAGGGAATTTGGGGAGCAGGTCACCAGCATAGTAAGGGTTTTTATATATGGGGTGAATAGCCGTTCTTACCAAAATTACTCTACTGCAATCATCTTTGTCACGCACTGCAGAAATTCCTGGCGAGCTACACAAATGCCGCATTTGGTGAATGCGACTTTCCGTGCTCTGTTGTTAAGAGTTTGAGAGTCTACTGCCAGATATGCGGTAAGTTCGTCCGGTGCTTCAATCCAATCGGGGCCATCCACATAAATGACGCCCTCTGCCCCCTTTATGTGGATGGCCTGTCCACTGGCCATGTTGCAAGCGTCACCAAAGGCGGCGCATTTTCTTTACATAAATTCAAGGGCCATTCGCTGTTTAGTGCCAGTGGACGAGTATTCGCGAAACGCCGCGAAGTTGTCTCGGGTCCAAGGGGTGAAACCGTCTGATTGGTCTGCTTTTTTTTGGGAAACTTACCGTGCCACGCGAATTTCGATCATGCCCTTTTCATCACAAAAGGCACGAAGTGAATACCAAACTTTTAGACGGTTGTTTCGGGAGTGGCGCTCGAAAGCTGCCAAGTCTGTTTTGATAATACGTGCGTTCTGGCATTCGAGTGTCACAGCGCCATAAAGGCGCCGTCGGATTGGTCGGCCGCCTAATGGCTTTTGTCGGTTGTGTTCCTTGGACCGTTGCGCTTGATGGCGTCATCTTGGCCTTACTTGTGATCTCGTTCAGGCATTGTTCTGTTATTGATGGCAAACATTGCCCGAAAGAGACCGGAACTAAACTGCGACAAGACCAAGTTGCGCATTTGAGCCCTAGTTCCTACGCAATTTGACACAGAATCAACGCTACAGGACGAATTTTATTCGTCTAGGCGGCAGTCTTCCGAGCCAGTGCCTTTGATTGTGCTTCCCCTATAGTGTGGGAGATTGAGAACTTTGAGACCAAGTGATTAAGTTTTTCCGCTTCCGATGTCAGAGAGTGGCTCGCGGCTGTGGTTTCTTCGAACATAGCTGCGTTCATTTGGGTTACTTGGTCTAACTGGTTGATAGAATTGTTTATTTCGGCTAGCCCAGATGATTGCTCCGATGAAGAATTTGTAATTTCCACCATATGCGCGGAAATATCTTTAACAGACAAAACAATTTCACGAAGAGCCGATCCGGTTTCGCCAACGAGTTGTTCTCCAAGCTTTACATGGTTTGCGCTTTCCAGAATTATTTCGTTGATTTGTTTTGCAGCGTCTGATGAGCGCAGAGAAAGATCACGAACTTCCGATGCGACGACAGCAAAGCCCCGCCCCGCCTCGCCAGCCCTTGCGGCTTCAACACCAGCATTGAGTGCTAACAGATTTGTTTGAAAAGCAATTTCGTCAATTACACTGGATATTCTTGAAATTCTGTCTGACGATTCGGCAATTGCGCTCATGGCTGAGATCGTCTTTTCCACAACTAATCCGCTGTTTTCCGCCTTGCCTTTTGCAGCATCCACAACAACATTCGCTTGGAGCGCACCATTGGCAGTGGACTGGACGCTCTGAGTCATGGCGTCCAGCGAGGAAGCCGTTTCCTCAAGGGTTGCGGCTTGCTGTTCGGTTCGTTTGGCCAAATCATCTGCTGCACAACTGATGTCATGGGCCTCGTGGCGGATCGAAGCAGTATTGCTCGCAACGGCGGTCATTGCCGCGCAAAGGTTTTCTACGGCAGCGTTGAAATTCTTGCGGAGTTTTTCGTGATCTTCCGAAAACGCATCACTAATTTTGGTGGTGAGGTCGCCCTCCGAAAGCCTATCTAGCGCCACGCTGAGCGCCAGAACAACAGCTTCCTGCTCCTTTTGAATCCTTGCACGTTGCGCCAGAGAATTCTGCAAGTTGGTGTGAGCAACGGAAACATCGCTGGCGATAAGGTTAATTTTAAAAGGTATTCCGTCGGAATTTAGAACCGGATTGAACGACCCCTCTAACCAAAGCGCTCTATCGATTGCAGTTCTTCCTTTAAACAATCCAATTACAGACTTACCTTCTGCCAGAGTTTTCCAGAAATCCTCGGTTTCAGCAGCGGTTTTAGCGTCGAATTCGATTATCGTTTTAAAGGATTGCCCGCGATAACTCGCTTCTCCAAACGCCGACATAAAGTTTTCGTTTGTTGAAATGATGGCTCCTTCGACACTAAACTCTGCTGTTATTTGATTGGAATCGATAGCGTTCAGCAAGCTCTCATTCCCACGAATTTCGGTGACATCCTGCCATTCAACTACGTTGCCATTGTAATGGTTATCCGTTCCAAAAACGCCACCCATTTTTATCCCAATTCGCCGATCTAACATGTCGAATTCAATGGCATATGGCAGGCTAGAAGGATCCTCCGTTTGAGTGAGGATGTCTATATCTTCCGGGTAAAACTGGCTCAGGCTTTTGCCAACAGTATTTTTCGAAACTTCGCGATCTTGAATATTGGCTAGGTGTGAAAAGTGAGTGTTGATCATACCGTACATGGCGGGGTTCACGTGGGTGATGATGAGGTCGCGATCAACCATCATCATTGGCACGGATGACCCCGAGAACGCGGCTCCCTTGAATTCCGTATCCACTTGCATTTCCGCGGCCTCCGCGAGGTCTTCGCGCAGGTTTTCAAGGCTCTGGGCAATTGTTCCGATCTCATCGCGCCTATTTGCGAAAGGAATCGCACTCAATAAGTCATGGTTTGCTACTTGTTTCATCGAGTGCCCAATTGCAATGATCGGCCTCGAAATACCTCGAGCAACTAAAATGGAAATCAAGACGATCCCAGTCATAATGAGTGAGATATCTCTTATCATCTTCTTGCGTAGACTTGCCGCGGGAGCAAAGAGTTCAGAGTCCGTCTGATCAGCAACAAGTGCCCATTGAATGCTTTTGTAAGTGAATCCCATGAATGCCGTGTGCACGGGTAAGCCGTTTGCACGAACACCGTTGATGCGCCCGGTCTCTCCCGCAAGAGCCATTGAAACCGCGT
Source organism: Falsihalocynthiibacter sp. S25ZX9 (assembly GCF_041205405.1). NCBI lineage: Bacteria > Pseudomonadati > Pseudomonadota > Alphaproteobacteria > Rhodobacterales > Roseobacteraceae > Falsihalocynthiibacter > Falsihalocynthiibacter sp. S25ZX9. The sequence continues at coordinate 77,352 of NZ_JBGFCD010000014.1, read as the reverse complement.
CTGTTTGGGGCGCTTCACTTAGAATGTCTGGGGTTTCGGAAAAACGGGTATTACTACGCAGCAAACCATCGCCACCAGCGATGAAAACTTCTCCGGTTTCGCCAAGACCTATGGGCTGCTTCATTAAAGTGTCGATGCTTTCGGTGGAGAGTTGAAAAGCGAGTACGCCAAGTTTTAACCCGTTTGGGTCAATAATCGGCGCGGCAACAAAGCTCGAAGCCAAGTTTTCGCGTGCGCCATATGGACCGATATCGCTAAAAGCTACATCGGCCATGTTCGTTAAGCCAAGAGCGGAAGTGTAAACTTCAGCGAGACCACTGTCGGCGAGAACGGGCCCTGATAATGTCTCAGCAAAATCGTTACCCTTGCGGACTGAATAAATCACATTTCCGTTGGTATCCAACAAATAGACGTCCTGATGCCCACCTAAGGTCATCAAGTCGCGAAAAAACTGATGATATTGCCCATGGGCAAAAGCATAGAACGAACCATCAAATGACTTGTCAAATAAATGTCGTTCATCCGCGGGCTTTGGATTGTTCGTCACATAAATTTTCTGAAGGAAAGATTGTGGGCTGCCTTCTATCTGTGAAAAGGCTAAAACAAGGTCCTTTGTTGCCGTTTGCGTCGTTGGCCCACTCGTTTGCGAGAGCAGTTCCTTTTCGACCCCTTCGTACCAGTCCAACAACCCGTTTCCACGTGTTTGCAGCGTGGCTGAAAGGCGGACTTGGGCCTGTTCACTCAAAATATCGCGCGCGCCTGAGTAGGCTGTAATGCCAGTGGTTGCGAGGCCGATCAGAGTCAAAGTCGAGAAAACTAGAGGGAGCTTAATTGAAAAAGGAATATTCCCAAAGAACTGCATTTTTTGCCTCGTAGTTTAAAGTTGCATGTGAATTTGGGTCAACTTGACGGCAAAATTTAAAAAAAAAGATAACGTTTCTGGTGTGGGACCGGTTCTTAGATACAATTTTATCAACCTTCCATTCAGGCGATTGTTTTTGCGCTTTGACTTCATTGGTTGGTCTCCGCACACTGATGCACATACAAATTCACATAATTTGCGGCGATGAACATGATCGGAAGTATTCTTAATCTCAAACAACTCGAAGCCTTGGTTTGGGTTGCCGATCTGGGTAGTTTTCGAAAGGCAGCACATCATTTGAATACCACGCAACCGAATATTTCTTCTCGTATTGCCGGTCTTGAGCAGTCTTTTGGAATCAGTTTGATGTTGCGGGATGCCGGCTCAGTTCGAATGACTGCAAAGGGGGCGGTTTTCCTAAAGCAGGCACGTGAAATTTTGCGTGAATCGGAAAAGTTAGTCGATATCGCATCGCGTCCCGATTTGGTTAACAACCGGTTGCGGCTTGGGGTGACGGAGCTTATCGCAGCGACGTGGTTGCGCCCCTATATGGTGCGTATGAAGGAAGCCTATCCCAATGTCTCGGTTGAGCTTACGGTCGATCTATCGTGGCAATTGGACAAGGAATTGTCCGCTGGATCGCTTGATCTTGCCATTCAGTCGGAACCCTTCGCGGCGCCGGTGAGTGGGAGTATTGAATTGGGAAGTTATGAGTACGTCTGGGTTGCAAATGTCGATGTCGCGCGCCAAATCGGAGCGGGTGATATTTCTCGAAAAGCCTTAATGAAGCACCCGATTTTGACACATACACGCCAAACGCAAGCCTATCTTGAGTTGACGGAAAGATACGGTAAATCCGCGGGCGATGCGATGCGGCTCGCGCCATCAAACAGTATGGCGGCGGCGGTGCACATGGCATTGGACGGTATGGGGATTGCAGTTTTGCCGAGGTCTGTGGTGGCAGCACAGTTAGCGGAGGAAACGCTGGTGGAAATCCACTATTCTTGGCGTCCTAGCCCGTTGAAGTTTGCAGCGCGATTCCATGCCGAGAAAGCCACGCGGTTTGTGCGGCATGCCGCCGAAATAGCGGCAGAATGTGCTGCGAAATTCCAGAGGGGATGACATGGTCGCCAAAAAGCGGCCTAGGATAAATAAAATCTATCACCCGTATAGAATTAAATAATTTGCAACTATCTATTGTTGGGTCATATCCTCCCATAAAATATATGGGGTCATAGTATGCTAAAATCATCAAACCGGCTGGGCGTCGATATTGGCGGTACGTTCACGGATGTCGTTCTTGAGAAGGCTGGGCAACAGTTTTCGGCCAAGGTTTTGACAACCTATACTGCCCCCGAAAACGCGATTATCGACGGGTTGCATCAAGTGTGCAAAAAGGCGGGCATTGCCCCCGCTGATATTGGGCAAATCATTCACGGCACCACTCTGGCCACCAATGCGCTGATTGAACGACGGGGTGCCAAGACTGCGCTGATTACGACACAGGGCTTTCGCGACGTCATCGAAATGCGCACCGAGTCTCGGTTTGAACAATATGATCTGAATCTGTGCCTACCCGAGCCTCTCCTGCCGCGCCAAATGCGCTATACGGTTGAGGAGCGCGTGGACGCCCGTGGCGAGGTGTTGATCCCGCTTGATCGATCCGAAGTTGAAGCCCTTGTCGACCAGATTATTGAGGCAGGGTACGAAAGCGTTGCGGTTGGCTTGATGCATTCGTATTTAAATGACGCTCACGAGAAGATGGTGCGCGATGTGTTGGTTGAGAAGATGCCGCATGTCATGGTGTCGATCTCGTCCGAAGTGTCCCCGCAAATGCGTGAATATGAGCGGTTCAATACCGTTGTGGCGAACGCCTATATTAAGCCGCTCATGAAGTCCTATTTGGGGCGCCTCGAGGGGCGTTTGCGCAGCGAAGGGGTGGATTGCAACATCTTCCTGATGCACTCGGGCGGTGGGATTATTTCCATTGAAAATGCGGCTGACTTCCCTGTGCGATTGGTCGAATCTGGCCCTGCGGGTGGGGCCGTTTTTGCCGCGCATATTGCGGCGGGATACGGTCTGGATAAGGTGTTGTCGTTCGATATGGGCGGCACAACGGCCAAAATCTGTCTCATCAAAAATCAAACGCCCAAGACCTCGCGCGTTTTTGAAGTTGCGCGAACTTATCGGTTCAAAAAGGGATCGGGTATGCCGATTTCGATTCCAGTGATTGATATGGTCGAAATTGGCGCGGGGGGGGGGTCGCTCGCTCATGTGGACAGCATGCGCCAAATCCGCGTGGGGCCTGAAAGCGCTGGATCAGAACCCGGACCTGCTTGCTATGGTCGCGGGGGAGCCAAGCCTGCGGTAACGGATGCCGACCTTGTGTTGGGCAAGCTGGACCCAAACAACTTTGCCGGCGGATCGTTTAAGCTCGACGTCAATGGCTCCGAGGGCGCCTTGATGGAAGTATTGGGTTCTGTGCTCGATATGGATGCCGCCACCGCCGCTTTTGGCCTTGCCGAAGTTGTCGATGAAAACATGGCCAATGCCGCGCGGGTACATGCGGTTGAAAATGGCGAAGACCTGAGCGAATATACGATGATTGCTTTTGGCGGCGCCGCGCCACTTCACGCGGGGCGCCTGTGTGAAAAGCTGGGCGTTGAGCGCCTTTTGGTGCCACCTGGTGCGGGTGTTGGATCTGCCATTGGATTTCTGCGCGCACCCTTTAGTTTTGAAGCGAACCGCTCCGTCTATATGAAATTGTCGAATTTCGATGGAGGGCGGATCAAATCCCTGCTTGAGGAGTTGCAATCTGAAGCTACAGGTTTTGTGCGCAACTGCGATGCCGACGCGACGATCTTGCCCGAGTTCAAAGCCTATATGCGCTATACAGGGCAGGGCTGGGAAATCCCAATCATGTTGACGGCGGAACAAGCAGCCAATCCAGATATGGCCACGTTTGAACGTTTGTTTGAGGAAGATTATACCAAACTGTTTGGCCGCACAGTCGAAGGTTTGGATGTCGAAATCACGGTGTGGTCGGTCAACGCGACGACTCCCCCTGAACAGGTCGCGCGTGTGGCCACGGCCTCGCGTAAAGGGGACGCGCCCATCGTTGGCCGACGGCGCATATTTGATCCCGCACAAGCTGCATTTATCGACAGCGCCGTCGTTATGCGGAGTGATATGGGAGAGGGGCAGGAGGCCCAAGGCCCCGCAGCCATTACCGAGGATGAAACCACCATTATTGTTCCGGCGTCCCGCCGCGCAATTCGCCAGCCTGATGGCTGTATCGACGTTATCGTGAAAGGCTGAACCCATGGCAAAACAACACTCCAACGTCGCCTACCAAGTCATGTGGAACCGCATGATTTCCATCGTGGAAGAGCAGGCGCAAGCATTGGTTCGGACGGCGTTCTCAACTTCGGTGCGAGAAGCGGGCGACCTGTCAGCGGGCGTTTATGACACACATGGACAGATGCTTGCGCAGGCGGTTACCGGCACACCCGGTCACGTAAATGCAATGGCCGACGCCGTTGCACATTTCATCCGCAAAATCGGACGCCAGAACATTTTCGAAGGCGATATCTACCTTACCAACGACCCTTGGCAAGGCACGGGCCACCTGCATGACATCACGATGGTCACGCCCTCCTTTTGCAACGGGCTGTTGGTCGGTTTCTTTGCTTGTACAGCGCACGTCGTTGATATCGGCGGACGCGGGCTCGGCGCAGATGCTGCATCTGTCTATGAGGAAGGTCTCTATATTCCGATCATGAAATTCGCGGCTGCGGGTGAAGTGGACAAAACGCTTGTGTCGATTATTCGCGGCAATGTGCGCGAACCCGATCAGATTATTGGCGACGTCTATGCTTTGGCCGCTTGCAATGAAATTGGCCACCGCCGCCTGATCGACATGATGACGGAATTCGAACTGAGCGACCTTGACGGTATTGCAACCTTTATCCTTGAGAATTCACGTCGCGCAACGATTGAACGGATTTCAGCCCTGCCGCGACAGTCGGCTACGGGCGAAATGACCGTGGACGGGTTTAGCGATCCGATCACTCTCAAGGTCAAACTCACGATTGAAGCGGACCGCATTATTTCTGACTTTGAGGGCACCTCTGGGTTGGACCGCAAAGGCATCAACTGTCCGTTGGTCTATGCCAAGGCCTATGCGTGCTACGCGCTGAAATGTGCGATTGCACCAGAAATTCCGAACAACGCGGCTTCTCTAGCCCCGTTCGAAATCAAAGCGCCGGAGAACTGCATCGTCAACGCGCTACATCCTGCGCCAGTGGCCTTGCGGCATATCGTTGGGCATTTTGTACCAGATACGGTTTACAACGCGTTGGACAAAATTTTGCCCAACGTTGTCCCCGCGGAGGGGGCGGGCTGTTTGTGCAATTTCCAAGTTTCGCTGCGTCCACGCATGGACGCGCCTGCTCCGGCTGGCGCGGTCCGTTCCGAAGTGCTTACCTTCAACTCTGGTGGGTCTGGCGCGCGGCCCGGACATGATGGCCTCAATGCCACAGCTTTTCCGTCGGGCGTGATGACGATGCCTGTAGAGGCTACTGAACACGCGGGGCCGGTGATTATTTGGCGCAAAGAATTGCGTCCGGACTCCGGTGGCGCAGGGAAACAACGGGGCGGCTTGGGGCAATACATGGTCGTGGGCGCGCAGGAAGGCTATGAGTTTGATTTCCAAGCCATGCTGGATCGGGTCGATCATCCGGCGCGCGGCCGCCGCGGTGGCGGCTCGGGGGCTGCGACAACCATTGGCCAAGATGATGGGAGCAAGATGAAAGGCAAAGGCAAGCAGTTTGTACCGCATGGGCGCAAAGTGATGATGGCCTTCCCCGGTGGCGCGGGGTACGGAAACCCCGACGAGCGGTCAAAAGCCCAAGTGATGCGCGACCTCGCCCTTGGGTACATCTCGAATGAAACCGCAACCAAAGATTATAACTTATGCGCTGAAGATATCGCATCTGTCGAAGCCGCAGTGCGTAAAGGCGAAGTCGTCTGAGGCGTAAAGGGGCATTGACCACATGGCAAATACCCAACTGCTTTTAATCGGCCACAGGCCTTTTTGATGTGCAAAGGGCGGTTTTAACGTGCTAGGCAGTAGCGGGAACAGGATTGCGACCCAGAGAATTACGCCATAATGTTTGGCTTCAATAATGTGGGACTACAATGGAACTTACGGGACAAATACTTTCGGGCACTGGGCTACTGAGCCTCTGTGCAATTCTACATGTTGTCCTTGTGTCAAAAAGTGTTGATGCAATCCCGCATTTTTCCAAACGCATTGAGAACTTGAGTTACTCTTGGCGGTTACCAATTTTTGTTGGCGTAACCTTTGTAATGGTGGTCTTTTCCCTCACGCTTCAGGTGTGGATTTGGGCGATCAGCTTTATCTATATCGGTGCCTTTTCCGACTGGCCAACCTCGGTCTATTTTTCCCTCGTGACTTTTACAACCCTTGGCTATGGGGATATCACCTTAGGGCCGGAGCATCGCGTTTTTGCAGCGTTTGCGGCAGTTACGGGCTTGCTCACGTTTGGGATTAGCACCGCTTTCCTTGTAGGTTTGGTTTCACACGTACTTTCGCTTTCACCCGTACTCGACGTTGCAATCCTTAGTAAAAAACAGCCTTGATCGCGTTGCCTGTTGGGTACCCATTGCCATTTCCAACTGGCTCTAGGTGGTGATGCCCACAGGGACGCGCGGCCAAACAAGTTACCTTTTGCCGTAATACAGTCCAACAACGTGCTCGGCTTCTGCGAAAAAGAGCCAGCGCGCCGCAAGCACTCCGGCAACGTGAAAAATCACTGCAAATAGCGCAGCAATGTGACTGTGAGAGAGTGTAAGCAAAACTGCAGGGATGACCGAAAACCATAAAACTGCGATGACCCGTAATCGCTGTGCGTGCTTGCGCCCAACGACATATACCATCTCGTTGAGGAGATAGTTCCCACCCGTATGAGGGGATTCAAAAAGACGAACTTTGCCGAGAAATCCAAGACCTGTGGCTGTTTCCAGCGTTGTACCGCGCTGCGCGAAGCGGGCATCTCCGAGAATCCAAGCGGTGATTTGTACACCTCCTGCGGCGAGAAGCAGGGGGATCGCGAGGCTAATTCTTCCAGCCAGCAAAGCCCCCCCCGACAGGGAAAGCGCCAAAAATAACAGCGTTGTAATTGGATGATTCCACCGGGGAACCGTCGCGAGCTGAGCGTAGATCATGGATGTTGAAAAGACTGTTGTGATCGACAAAAGGGCACCTATTACTCCCAAAGTTGACCAAAGTTGGCCGAGAAATATCGCGCCAATGGCATAAACCCCCATCGTCCCTAGGGCGCTCACCGCCAAGATTCCTTCGCGTGAAAGCCAACTTGTCCGCCATTGGGAAAAGGCCTTTAACGCGTTCTTTGGATTGCCGAGGTGAAATGTCGAGGCCACAAGCCCTCCCACCGCGAGCGCATAGGCGATGAAGTAAAACACGAATGCGATCCAGCCCGTAACCGCAGGCACGCCGAAGCCCAAAAATGTCAGAAGACCAAAACCGAGGCCCGAAAAAGCAGTGAAAAGGATCACTGAGGGGGCAGGATTCATCCGAGTTTCTCCAGTGTTTTATCAAGCCAGCCTAGAAAACCTCTGGGCTCTTGGGCAATCGGCGTAAGGAACGGAGCTAGGATATCGATTTCCGTACCGGTGTCTTTTGGTCGAGGAGGGAGGTATTTGTTGACGGGTTTTGTGCCCATTTCCGGCATGAGGTCGAACCCACCCCGCTCAGTCACAAGTTGGCTTACGGCGCTGGTTTCATCGGCGAAATCCCCGAAATGCCGTGCGCCTGCGGGGCAGGTGCGCACACATGCGGGTTCGCGGTCTTCCTCGGGAAGGTTTTCATTGTAAATTCGATCGACACAGAGCGTGCATTTTTTCATTACACCCGCCGCTTTGTCGAGTTCGCGTGCGCCATAGGGGCAGGCCCACGCGCAAAGGCCACATCCGATACAGGAGTCCTCATTGACCAAAACGATGCCATCCTCCACGCGCTTGTAGCTCGCACCTGTTGGACAAACCGTGACACAGGGTGCATCCTCGCAGTGCAGGCAGGACTTAGGGAAATGTACGGTTTTTGCGGTGCCAACTTCGGGCTGTACCTCGAAAGTGTGCACTCGATTGAGGAACGTTCCTTGGGGATCTGCGCCATAGGCGTCTTGGTCGGACAGAGGCGCGCCGTAGTTTTCGGTGTTCCACCCTTTGCATGATATGACGCAAGCGTGGCACCCGACACAGGTATCAAGGTCTATTACGAGGCCAAGTTTGCGCTCGGTTTTCTGCGGTAATGCGGTCATTTCCCCACCTTCCACGTTAGGTTTTTCGGGCCTTGTCCAACAGGGGACTTTATCGGTGGAAAGGCGGGCTGCGCGTTTTGAGGTGGCGCGTTTTTTTTCAACCGAACTTTCAGGTCAAACCACGCGGCTTGGCCGGTGACGGGGTCAGAATTCGCCCAGCGAAGTCCGTCCCCTTTGGGAGGCAGTAGTTCGTGGATCAAATGGTTGAGCAAAAACCCATTGGTTGCCTCCGGCGCATTTTCATCCAATGCCCAAGTGCCCTTCCGCTTACCAATCGCATTCCATGTCCAAATCGTGTGCTCATTGAGGGCCGCATGGAGCGCCACGGGCACTATAATCTCGCCATGGGGGGAGGTGACACACGCCCAATCTCCCTCAGAAAATCCATGTTTCGCCCATATTTTTGTGGGTAGATACAATGGGTTACGCCCATGAATCTGACGCAACCATGCGTTTTGCGACCCCCAGCTGTGGTACATAGCCATTGGGCGTTGCGTGAGGGCATGGATGGGATATTGATCGTCGTTTTTTGCGGATTCGGTCCACGTGGGAAGGGGTTGCATCGCATTGTGTACTTGTTGCCGCAGATGTTCGGGCGGTTGACGCTCGCCGTGCCCTTCGGCGGCCAATTGGAAGCGGCGCATGGGTTCGGAATAGAGCGAAAACAGATAGGGTTGCGGGCTGTCAAAGATGCCCATCCCAACCGCCCAGTCTTGGTATTCTGTGTTCCATGGTTTGTAGTAGGAGGCGGATTTGGGAATATGCGTGACCGAAAAACCGCCGTTTTCAATATAACGATCAAGTTGCGCTGGATTAACGGCACCACGACCCTGTTGCGTACCGTCGCCACGGAATCCCGACAGCGGGCCAATGCCCGGTTTGCGTTCGTGATTAACGATATAGTCGGCGTAATCGGCGAATTTCTGGCTCCCGTCCTCGTTGACGAAATTTGGCAATCCAAGGCGTGCGCCCAAATCACAGAGGACCGATTGAAATCCGCGCACATCGCGATCAGGTTCGATAACAGGCCACCGAATGGCATCTGCCGCCGCGTCCGCTTCGCTTATGGGACGGTCCAAAAGCGAGATGCAATCGTGGCGCTCAAGGTAGGTTGTATCGGGCAAAATGAGGTCGGCATAGGCGACCATTTCGCTCGAATAAGCATCGGAATAAATGATGTTGGGTATGACGTAATCGCCGTTCTCGTCCGTGTCCGTCAGCATCTTAATGACGCCACTTGTGTTCATCGACGAATTCCACGCCATATTAGCCATGTACAAGAAGAGCGTGTCAATTTTGTAGGGGTCGCCCGCGTGGGCGTTTGAAATGACCATATGCATAAGGCCATGAGAAGACATTGGATTTTCCCACGTGAAGGCTTTATCAATGCGGGCGGCACTCCCGTCGGGGCGCAGCGCGAGATCTTCTGGCCCATGGACAAAACCGAGGTGCGGGCCATCAAGGGGCGCATCTGGTTTCGCGTTGCAATGTGGCTTGGGATGCGCCTCGAAGGGCTTGGGGTAGGGGGGCTTGAAGCGAAAGCCTCCCGGTACTTCAACGCTTCCCAAGATGATTTGCAAGATGTGGAGGGCGCGACACGTCTGGAAGCCATTGGCATGGGCCGAAATACCCCGCATGGCATGAAACGAGACGGGGCGACCGATCATTTCGCTATGTTTTTCACCTCTAAAATCAGTCCATGCAATGGGGAGGGTGATTGCCTCTTCAAAGGCTACATGGGCCAATTCGGCGGCAATCCTGCGGATAGTTTCCGCAGGTATCCCGCAACGTTCCGTTACATTCTCAGGAGCATATTCGTCGACCATATAGGTTTCGGCCAATCGGTGGAATACGGGGTGATGGGTAATGCCAGACTTACGATAGGTGGCGGAAAGATCGGGTTGAACACCTTGCTTATCGAAGGCGGTCGGTTTTTTTGTGGCACGATCAATAACCAACATTTTTCCGTTTCCGTTGCGCATCAGCAAGCCAAACTCAGCGGATTTCGGATCACAATTCAACAACATCGGCGCGTTCGTATATTGCGCGAGATAGTGTAGGTCGATCTTTCCAGCCATCAGCAATTCGCGGATAAGGGACATGATGAACAGGCCATCCGTGCCCGGAGTGATGCCAATCCATTCGTCGGCAATCGCGTTGTATCCAGAACGGATGGGATTGACGCCAATGACCTTCGCACCTCGTTTCTTCAGCTTCCCAAGGCCTATTTTGAGCGGGTTGCTGTCATGATCCTCGGCCACACCAAAAAGCATGAACATTTTGGTATGGTCCCAATCGGGTTGGCCAAACTCCCAAAACGCACCCCCAATAGTATAGATGCCTGCAGTCGCCATATTAACGGAACAAAAACCACCGTGGGCCGCGTAATTTGGGGTGCCATAAGCCTGTGCCCAAAAGGAGGTAAAGCTCTGGGACTGATCGCGGCCTGTAAAAAACGCCAGTTTCTCCGGTGCGTCTTTGCGGATTTTCCCAAGGCGTTTTGTTGCGATTTCTAGGGCTTCGTCCCAACTGATCTCTTCGAATTCGCCAGATCCGCGCGGCCCAACCCGTTTGAGGGGGGCGCGTAGGCGCGATGGGGCGTTAATTTGCATGATCCCAGCCGACCCTTTGGCGCAAAGGACCCCTTTGTTGACGGGGTGGTCGCGGTTGCCCTCAATATAGGCGACTTTTCCGTCTTTCATGTGGACGTTAATCCCGCAGCGGCAAGCGCACATGTAGCAGGTTGTTTTGCGGACTTCGTCTGAGACTTTTGGAGATGTGTCAATTTGGGGTTGATGGGTCATCGAGAATACCTCCATAGCTGAAAATCAATAGAATTGAATTTCACCAAGAAGGGAAGATTATTTCCCAATTGTTTGAGTTAAGCGGGAAAATAGTTCCGAATTGGCAGATGCAAATAGAATAGATGTGCCGCCAGATCTGGTTAAATTTTTAGTTTTGCCTTCGCCGCCTTCAACGCTTGGCGAAATTTTGGCCCTCGATTTTGTGCGAGAACATATTCACACAGGCGCACAACCAGATCGTGCCGCCCACGAGACTGCACACGGCCCAGCAATTCACGTTTGTACCGCATGCTCTCTCGGCGCGCGCGCATTCTCTCATAGAACTTCGGTTCCGTTAGGGTGCCATCGACACAATCCTGAATGATAGGTTTCAACAAGCCGAGAGAAATCCAAAAGCTTGCGATCCGATGCCCCAAGTATCGGCATTTAAATTTCTGCACATTCGGGCCTTGGAAAAGGCTCGCATGCATCGCGTCTAAGGCTTCAGTGGGATCGTAGAATAAATAGACACTTTCGGCGGCTGAAGTCATTTCCGGCGCATAGCCATAGCGTGTGGTGTAATCGCGCCGCCATGCCTTTTTGTAGCGCGTTTCCCAGCTTGCGATTTGGCGGTCGAGTGTGGCCTGCGGGCTTATGGCGATGACCGTGGATTTTGGTGCGGCTGCACTGAAGGCACAGGCGGCATAGGCCCCCATCGAAGCGCCATAAAACACAACCTTATCAAAACCTTCAAAGAAACTTTCGTCGCGCAAACGGTCAAAAAAATCATATACGGATTCGTCGCGATACCACGACCATGTGTGCGCCATCATCCCAAGGAATGACCAGCCACGGTCTTCGACAAAATTGAAACCCCAAGGCATACGGGACTCGGAGTTTTCATAGACGTGATCTAAGTTTTCGAAGGTTACAATGAGGGTCGCGCCACGTCGTACAAAAAGCGCGGTATGCTCGTCTCCGATGTCTTCGTAAAATCCCTCGGCATCCCCCATGGCTTTCATATGTGCGCGCCAATCCTTGCGACTCATGTCGGATTTGTCCACCTGTGCCAGGGCTACCGTGTCTGCTTCCTCGGGCATTGTTTTCGCTTTGGGGGCCATTTTTAAACTTTCTGACAGGCGCTAGTGCACTGTTTCGCCTTTTTCGACGGTAAAAAAGAAGTCTTCGGGGTGATCTTGCATGACGATGTTATCCGGCACAACTTCTGGCCCCGAAAGGAAGACATTGGCCCCGAAGTACGCATGCATTTCTGACATTCTCTGCATGCGCTCCCCAGTCAACTCTTGGTAAAATTTTGCATAGTTGTCGGTCGCGCGCAAAGCATCGATTTTCTCGCGATGCCTTTGCACGGAGAATTCATGCGCGGCGCGGATATTTGGGTCGGCCATAAGCCGATCAAACTCGGCCTTGGCGGCGGGTAAATTTCGATGGATTTGGGTGTTGTGTTCAGCGTTGTTGTTCATACGAAACCAATAGGCAAGCCCTTGGTCGCGGTCCACGTGATTGACCCGCCCGCGATCCCGTTTCACAAGGAAACTCTCGGCGGACCTCACCGCATAATGGTTGAGCGTCACAAGATCATAGCCATAGGTGTCAGGTGTGCTGCGCCACCCGTTGCGGAACATTTTACTGGGGAGGGGCGCGCCTGAGCCATTGACCCACTTGATCTGTTCCCAAAGCTGTGGCCGCAACCCCTTGGGGCGATGTACGCCAAGTTTTTTGAAAATCCCAATGGTGCGGAACAACGTCTTGAAGCCCCATGCTTGATGCGGTTTTCGAATATATTCTGGCGCACAGGAATTGAACTGTTCTGTGATGAAACCGTCCTTGAATTCATGCACGTTGTCGTTGCCAAAAAGCCGCCAAGTCATTGAAATCATGTTCGCATCTTTGACGGCATGAAAAAGATCCGCGAGCTTGCCTTTCCCAGCATGGATTGTAATAAATTCATCGACGTCGATACAGGTCACCCAATCGGCGTTTTTGATTTGCGGCTCGGATTCTGCGGCCTGAAGGGCTGCATGTTGAGGCTTTAGGCCGCTTTCCTTAAAAGGATTATCGCGGTGCTGAAGCTCGCCTTTTTCCTGTAGAACGTCGAGCAAAGTATCGGTGCCATCGTCGCAATCATTGGTGTAAACGAGCAGTTCATCGACGCCAATGGATTTGTGATATGCAACCCATTCCAAAATAAACGGGCCTTCGTTTTTCATCGTGGTGACAATCGCCGAAGAGTTGGTGTGAACTGTTTTCGGGGCTTTTTGTTCGGGGACACGAACTGGCTTGTAGTTGAAATGCACCTCGGCAATTTTCAACAAGGCGTCATCTTCAACCAAGCTGGTTTTGGGGACAATTTCACTGACAGTTTTACAATGATGCCGCAGGGCCATACAGCGGTAAAACTGTGCAGTATCCTGTGGTGCGGCCTCCGCGCCGACAACCCGCGCGAGGCGCCAAATTCGATCAATCCCAATGCGCGACAAGTCAATCGCCCAGCGGCGATTGGCCTTTTGTGCATCAAATTGCCGACAGATATGGTCGCCAAAACTTGGTTTCGTCCCTTTGCGCAATCGCCAAGGATAACAGCGTTGTCCAAGCAACAGGAGCGCCCCTGTTTCACTCTTTTGAACCGCATCAAAAATGGTTCTGTCAGGGATCGGCGCGAGCATGTCATAGCATTCAAGGCTTACCACCGCGTGGGCCTGTGACAGGAAGCGAGTTTTCAAAAGCTCATAAATCAGCATATCCCCAAGAGGCGCACGCCATGGATCGGCCGGTGGGATTTCCATTCGGTCCTTACCGGGAGCGTCGGGGGCATTAAAAGCATGGCCCTCATCAGGCAGGTTTTTCGCGCCAAGGGGCACGGGGCTGTTTACCAAAACAAGGGATTTTAAACCTGCAACAGGATTGTTTTCAAGCTTATTGGCAAAGCTATCATCCGTCTCTGGTTCCGCGCGATCTAGTATAATCACACCTTCTGCGCCATGGACTGTGACGTGATACTCGAGCCAGGCCAAAACCGTGTCGGCGCTCTCCCCATTGCGCTGTGCCATGATGGTATTGAGGCCTGCGAAAAGCTCTGGTTCGGGTTTGTTGGGGGTCACAGGCAAGCGCTGGCCGATAAGGGGAAGCGGCGGGTTCGTGAGGCTTTTGGGGGCCTGGGCAATCGACAATAGGCCGCCACCGATGCTGCGGTTGGATTTAAAGCGATAGTCCTTGAGGGGCGCGATCATTTCAACGGGCGTGCCGGATTGAAAATAGAAACGCAGTTCCTGTCCGTCGACCATGTCAATTGAGACGGCATCCAGCAGTGTGACACTGCCAGCTTGGCAGCCCAAAAGACTGCGTTGATGAAAAACACTCATGTTTTGCCCGTCTTCGATTGCGCTTGGGGCTTTGGCCCAGCTTGCTAGATAACCTGCGGTTTGATGCAGGCAAACTCTATATGCAACAAGTCTAACAAATCGGTAACAGCTTGGTCCACCGCCCATATTCTTCGGGCGGTGGGTGAAGGTTTTCGCGCAACAGGCGGGTGGTTTAGAAGCAAGCCTCAAACAAGGCGCGCGTGTTTTTCGGCGTCATTTCCACGGGATTTCCCCCTGTCGATGGGTCGATCAGCGCTCCCTGAACAAGCTTGTCCATATCTGGATTTGTGATGCCCATTGCGGTCAGGTTCGCAGGGATTTTCAAGCCAGCATTAAGCGTTCCGACATAGTCGTAAAAGCCGTCAAAGCCACCCTCGATGCCAAGATAGCGTGCCGCCGCGTTGATGCGATCTTCAATCTCCACACGGTTCATGCGCAATACAGGTTGCATCACGACGGCGTTGGTTGTGCCGTGGTGCGTGTTGTACATCGCGCCGATTGGGTGGCTCAACGCGTGAATGGCGCCAAGTCCCTTTTGGAAAGCAGTTGCCCCCATCATCGCCGCCGACATCATATGCGCACGTGCCTCAAGGTCGTTTGGCTTGGTGAAAGCCGTCATGAGGTTTTCTTTCACCAAACGCATACCTTCGAGCGCAATGCCTTGGCTCATCGGGTGGTAGTGTGGTGACGAGAAAGCTTCGAGACAGTGCGCGAAAGCATCCATCCCTGTGCCTGCCGTGATGAACGCGGGCATGCCCGTTGTCAGCTCTGGATCGCAAATAACGATGGCGGGCAAGATTTTAGGGTGAAAAATGATCTTCTTTTCATGCGTCACGGAATTGGTGATCACCGAAGCGCGGCCGACTTCGGAGCCTGTGCCAGCAGTTGTGGGAACCGCGATGATCGGTGCGATTCCAGCGGGGTCGGCGCGGGTCCACCAATCGCCGATGTCTTCAAAATCCCAAAGGGGGCGGGTTTGGCCAGACATGAAGGCAATCACTTTGCCAAGGTCGAGGCCAGAGCCGCCGCCAAAGGCAATCACACCGTCGTGGCCACCGGCGCGATACACAGCGAGGCCCGCTTCCGCGTTTATTTCATTTGGGTTGGGATCAACATCGGAGAAAAGCCCGCGCCCAAGGCCAGCGGCCTCAAGTTGATCGAGGGCTGCCGTGGTGATCGGTAGGTTCGCGAGGCCCTTATCCGTAACGAGCAGGGGTTTTTTCATACCCGTCGCTTTGCAGGCATCCGCGAGTTCACTGCTGCGGCCAGCGCCGAATTTGATTGTGGTTGGGTAGGACCAATTGCCAGTTAAGTTCATGACATTTATGCCTTTTTAAAGTGGTAAGATTTTGGGCGTGTGAGGTTGTGATACCCAATGACCGAGAGGCCGCCGCCGCGACCAGTGTCTTTGCAACCTGTCCAGCAAAGTCCGGGATCAAGGTAATCCGCACGGTTCATAAACACAGTTCCGGTTTCGATTTGGTCGCCGATACGGGCCGCGCGATCAATGTCTTTAGTCCAAAGGCTTGCAGTTAGGCCAAAGTTGCTGTCGTTCATAAGGGCAATCGCCTCGGCATCGTCTTTGACCGACATAATGCCAACAACAGGGCCGAAGCTTTCGTCACGCATGACGCGCATATCGTGAGTCACATTGGTGAGGATTTGCGGCATGAGATAGGCGCCACCGTCGTCCTGTGGGAAAAGCGCGGGGTCGATCAATGCTGTTGCACCTGCGGCGATGGCTTCTTCAGTTTGCGCGCGGACTTCGGCGGCAAAACGGGTGTGGGCCATGGGGCCGAGGGTTGTGGTTTCTTCGAGTGGGTTGCCAAGTTTGTAAGCCGAAACAATCGCCACAGCTTTTTCGACAAAGGCGTCGTACAGGCTCTCGTGGACGTAAATCCGTTCGATCCCACAGCAGCACTGACCAGAGTTGAACATCGCCCCATCAATAAGCGTATCAACAGCCGCATCGAGGTCTGCGTCTTCCATAACATAGCCGGGGTCTTTGCCGCCAAGTTCAAGGCCGACACCGGTAAATGTCCCAGCCGCTGCACGTTCCATGGCTTGGCCACCGCCAACTGATCCCGTGAAATTCACAAAACCAAAACTCTTGGCTGCGATCAGGGCGCTGGTGGTTGCGTGGTCAAGGAATACGTTTTGGAACACGTCCGCAGGGATGCCCACGCTGTGGAAAGCGGCGGCCATACGTTCGCCCACAAGCAGGGTTTGGCTCGCGTGTTTGAGCAAGACGGCGTTGCCCGCGATGAGGGCGGGCGCGACCGTATTGATCGCGGTCATATAGGGGTAGTTCCATGGGGCCACGACCAAAACCACGCCATGTGGTACGCGTTTGATATAGCGTTTGAACTGGGCGTCTTCGCCAACTTCGATGTCCGCGAGGGCGTCTTCGGCAATCGTGGCCATGTAGCTTGCGCGTTCGTTAAAGCCGCCGAATTCACCGCCATAGCGCACGGGGCGACCCATTTGGTGGGCGATTTCAAGAACAATTTCGTCGTTCATCGCACCAACGGCGGCAACGCCAGCCATAACCAAGGCGCTGCGCTCACTCAGAGGGCGCGCGGCCCACTCGATTTGCGCAGCGCGGGCGCGCGCAACAGCGGCCTCTGCTTGAGATTGGGTCAGGACTGGGCGTTCGGCATAAAGCGACCCGTCGATGGGCGAGATACATTTCACTGTGTTTGTCATGTTTAGGCTCTTTCAAATCCGCGAGCGATTTCGTAATCGGTCACGATGCGGTCAAATTCTTCAATTTCCCACGTAGCACAGCGGGTGTAGTGATCTACAACGTCGTCGCCAAAGGCTTCTCGCAGCATCACAGAGTTCGTGAGTGTTTTGGCGGCGTCGCGCAGAGTTTGCGGGATCTCGGGGCCGTCGCTGTCTCCATATGTGTCGCCTTTGGCGGGGGCTGCAAGGGGAAGATTTTCCTCCATGCCCTTGATCCCCGCAGCAAGTTGACAGGCGAGCGCAAGGTAGGGATTTAGGTCGCTCCCACCGATGCGGCATTCCACGCGCACAGACTTGGAGCCTGCGCCACAAAGGCGGAAACCAGCGGTGCGATTGTCCACGGACCAGACGGATTTGGTGGGGGCGAACATACCTTTTTGGAAGCGTTTGTAGCTGTTGATATAGGGAGCGAGGAAGTAGGTTACGTCGGGCGCATATTTCAACAGGCCGCCCATGTAGGCACGCATCATATCAGACATGCCAAGCTCGGCATCGGGATCAAAAAACGCGTTCTTGCCATCTTTCCAAAGCGACTGATGCACATGCGAGGAGGAGCCAACGAGGTCGCGCGAAACCTTGGAAAGGAAGCTGACGGCGTGGCCCTTTTGCCAAGCGATTTCTTTGACCGCATGTTTGGCAATGGTGTGAAATTCGGCGCAATTCATAGCTTCGGAATACTTGATGTTGAGCTCTTCTTGGCCCGCCTCGGCCTCGCCTTTGGTGCTCTCAATCGGAATGCCCGCAGCGTAGAGATGGTTGCGAATAGGGCGCATCACATGCTCTTCTTTGGTGGTTTGCAGGATGTGGTAATCTTCGTTGTAGGCCGAGATCGGCGTCAAATCGCGGAAGCCGGATTTTGAAATTTCTTCAAAGCTTTTCTCAAACAAGAAGAACTCAAGCTCGGTGGCCATGATTGCCGTGAAGCCCATGTCCTGAAGGCGCGCGACCTGCTTTTTCAAAATGGCACGCGGGGAATGGGGAATGGGAATGTTATGGTGATCGAGCACGTCACAAAGTACCATGACGGTGCTGTCGAGCCACGGCATAGGGCGGATGGAGCTCAGATCGGGCTTCATCACATAGTCGCCATAGCCAGACTCCCAGCTGGTGGAGGCAAACCCATCGGGCGTGGCCATTTCGAGGTCAGTGGCGAGCAGGTAATTACAACAATGGGTCTCGTCATAGGCGGAGTCCACAAAGTGTTGTGCGAGAAAACGCTTGCCCATGAGACGGCCCTGCATGTCCACAAGACAAACCAGAACTGTATCAACTGTGCCAGCGGCGACAGCGGTTTTAAGAGCTTCAAAACTTAGCATTTTCGTATCCTTTGGGTGAGCAAGTGCGCCCCAGAACGGGGCGCACCGTATTTATTGACCTAACGGTATGGACGGCCAGCTTTGATCATATCTGCGTTGTATTGCTTGATGATATTGACAACCTTGGCTTTGGTCTCGCTTTCGGCAGCAATCTCATCCCAGAATTTAACGGCGGCATCTTCAACAACAGCCCATTCTTCGTCAGGGATTGTTGTCAGTTCCATTTTCGGACCGTTGACACGGAGCGCAGCTTCGCCACCCCAATACCACCACTGACGGTAATAGTGCGATTGGTCGGTACAAACTTTGAGCAGTTCTTGCAAGTGCTCAGGAAGCTCATTGTAGCGATCCATATTGGCAAAGAACGAACCCGCCCAAGCGCCGGAAATGTTGTTGGTGAGGAAATAGTTGGTCACGTCGGCCCAACCCACAGTGTAATCCTCGGTGATGCCGGACCATGCGATGCCGTCAAGCTCGCCCGTTTGCATCGCAACTTCGATGTCCTCCCAAGGAAGCGTTACGGGAATGACGCCGAATTGTGTGAGGAAACGACCCGCAGTTGGGAAGGTAAAGATGCGTTTGCCTTCGAGGTCTTTGAGCGAAGTGATAGGCTCTTTTGTCGCGAAGTGGCAGGGATCCCATGCGCCAGCAGAGATGTGTTTTACGCCAACTTTGGAGTATTCTTCGTCCCAGATTTCGTTCAGGCCGTATTGGTTGAACAGAACTGGCACGTCGAGCGAGTAGCGACTTGCCATGGGGAAGTAGCCGCCGAATACAGTGACTTCGGTTGGGGACGCCATGGAGTCGTCGTCGGATTGAACCGCGTCGATTGTGCCTTTTTGCATCGCACGGAAAAGTTCGCCCGTTGGGACAAGTTGGTCCGCGTAGAACAGTTCGATTTCCATCTCGTCGCCAGCAATTTTATTGAAGCTGTTGATGGCCGGGGTGATCACATGCTCGGCCAATGCAGGGCCAGCATAAGTTTGCATCCGCCATTTGATTTTGCTTTGGGCGATAGCTGGGGCCGCGAGGGTTGCGCCAACTGCGCCAACCCCTGCGGTGGTGAGAAACTTGCGTCTTGTTGTCATGGTCGTCTCCTTGTTGAGGTTTTATAGGGTTTGCCCCATTCGGGGTCGTTGAAATTATTTGCCGTAAACGTAATTTGGAAGCCACAAAGCGATCTGTGGGAAAAGCATAATCAAGGTCAGCGCCAACAGCATCACCAACACAAACGGCAGGATTGAGCCGTAGATGTCCTTAAGGGTGATTTCCGGTGGAGCCATGGCCCGCATCAGGAACAGATTATAGCCAAAAGGCGGCGTCATATAAGCAATTTGTGTCGTGATTGTGTAAAGGACACCATACCAAATCAGGTCAAACCCAAGGACTTGCACCAAGGGCACATACAGGGGTGCCACAATCACAAGCATCGCAGTATCGTCAAGAAAAGTCCCCATAATAAGGAACGAAAGCTGCATCAGGATCAGGATCATCCAAGGATTTAAGCCAAGTTGATCGGTGAATAGACTGTCGATAGCCTTCACCGCGCCAAGTCCATCAAACACCGCGCCAAAGCCGAGTGCGGCGAGGATAATCCACATGAACATACAGGAGATCAGCAACGTGTTGCGCACGGAGTTCTCGAAAACTTCAGAGTTCATCCGCCCCTTAAGGACCGCCGCCAAAAAGGCCGTCATTGCGCCAATCGCAGAACTTTCCACAAGGCTTGTCCAGCCATTTACAAAGGGAACCATCATCGCAAAAAAGATGATGAGGGGGAGGAGGCCCGAGAACAGAAGGCGGTTCTTTTCTTTGAGAAAAACGTCCTTATAGAAAAGAGGTATGCTGCGGGTCACATAGGCGAGCCCACCAACTGCCAGCGCGAGCACAAGGATGGTTTTGGCCGTAACAGACTCTGCTTGCAGAAGGAAGGGGAGCATCAAAAAGGCGGCGATGATTACAAAATTGATCCGCAAAGGATGTTCCGAGACGCGGTCATATTCGGCCAAGTCTTCGGGCTTCATCGCGGGTCCAAGCTCTGGATTCAGTTTGCAGCGGATCACGATATAAAGAATGAACATAGCGGCCATCATCAAGCCCGGAACCACTCCGGCAAGCCATAGCTGCCCGACGGGTTGGCGCGCAATCATCGCATAAAGCACAAGCACGACCGAAGGCGGTACAAGAATTCCTAGCGAACTCCCCGCTTGAATAACCCCCGTCACCATCCTCTTGTCATACCCACGCCGCAGAAGTTCAGGTAGGGCAATCGTCGCCCCAATCGCCATCCCCGCCACCGAAAGGCCGTTCATAGCCGAAACCAAAACCATCAAGCCGATCGTGCCAATAGCGAGCCCGCCGTTTAGTGGCCCCATCCAAACGTGGAACATTTTATAGAGGTCGTCGGCAATTTTACTTTCCGACAGGACATAGCCCATGAAAATAAACATCGGTAACGTGAGTAGGGGGTACCATTTCATCAGCTTCATCGCGCTGGAGAATGGAATATCACTACCGCCAGTACCCCAAAGGGTTAGGGCGGCAACCGCCGCGACGCCGCCGATCGCGCCAAACACCCGTTGGCCGGTCATCATCATTAGCATCATGGTGGCAAACATGAAGATTGCGATCATTTCGTAGGACATTAGAGGCGTACTCCCTTGAGGGTCGCAATATCTTTGAGGAGTTCGGAAATCGCCTGCAAAAGCATCAAGAAAATCCCAATGCACATCGTGATTTTGATCGGCCACATGTACGGACGCCAAGCGGTGGGCGAGCGCTCGCCGTATTTGAAGGAATAAGCGGTGCTGTCATAGGCACCATAAAGCAAGACACCAAGATAGAAGATGAGGAATAGCACCGTGAAAACGTCAAACCACGCTTTTTTCCGTGTCGACCATTCGCCATAAAACAAATCCATCCGCACATTCGCGCCCTCTTGTATCGAATACGGCCCGCCAAGCATGTAATAGGCGACCATGGCAAATTGAGCGATTTCGAGTGTCCAAAGCGAGGGATTGAAGGCGATTTTAGAGACCGACGACCACATCAGGATCGCGATCATTACGAAAATCCCATACATTGTGATGCGCCCTAGGCGACGATTGAAGCCGTCAACGATGCGGACGTAAACACGGATAAATGGGATCATTCTGTCGACCCCTGAGGAGTTGAAACACCAATTTCATTGAGAGACTTCCGCAAAATCCGTAAAAGCATGTGCGCAATTTCCTGTCGTTGTTCCGGCGACTCTAAAAGATCGTTTCTGATTTCAAGCATAACATTCGCAACACCATTTTCAACGCCGTGAACTTTGAGCGTGTGGGTCACCCCATGTTCTGGGCCGTAGGGTTCGTTGCGCAGGGTCAAAAGGGTTGTTTCTTGGGGGGCGTTCTTGAGCATCGCGTCGGCAAGACGGCTGTCGGAATCGTGCAAAAAACCCAATTCAACGGCGCGGGGGGTGCCGTGATAAATAGGGGTGAAACTGTGGACCGTTACGATGGCTTCAATGCCTGTGGCCATCATCTCAGTGAGGGCGGCGAAAAATGGTACGTAGTAGTTTTTTGTACGCGCAGCGCGCTGGGCCTCGGTCAGGGCAAGATTCCCAGGAACATCAAACTGTTCGCTTTTGGCGGGCATCGCATCGAGCGCTTCAGGTGGGCGGTTGCAATCGTAAACAAGCCGCGAAACACCTGAAGCAACGAGTGGGGCGTTGAGGCCAAGAGCCAACATCTGCGCAACGTCAAAAGCGCCCGGATCCCACGCTGCGTGACTTTCGCGCGCGACATCCGTCAGCCCCAAGCCGTCAAATTCCGTTGGAATAAACCGCGACGCGTGTTCGCAAACAATTGCGATGGGCGTCGCGCCTTCGCGGTTTACGAATACGGCCGGTTTCCCCTCGATGTCTTCTAGTCTTAACATTCACCCACCCAAATCAACGCTTCCAAAGATGGCGCTTTGAAAGTATTGTTTCAGAACACATCACTCTGTCAACTCTTTTACGAAAGCATTTCCTTCACGAAAACGCATTCCCTTGGTATACGCATAAAAAAGGGGCCTATTTTGACCAGTACACCAGAGACTATATCCGATATTCTGCGTGCCAGCTTCGCAAACCTGACCCGCGCGGAACGCCAACTTGCGGATTCGCTCCTGCAAAACTATCCCATGTCAGGTCTTGGCTCGATCACGATGGTCGCTCACGACGCGGAGGTTTCGACGCCAACGGTCGTACGGATGGTACAGAAGCTTGGCTTCTCGGGGTTCCCTGAATTTCAACGTGCACTACGCGGCGAGTTGCAAGCGCAGATTTCTGACCCGATAGAAAAACACGATACATGGGCGGGGCGTGCGCCCACCGAGCATATTCTCAATCGTTTCACCGATGCGGTTATGGGGAATATCCGCCAGACCTTGGGGCAAATTGAAACGACGGAATTTGACGAAGCTTGCGACCTTTTGGCGGATATGGATCGCGGAATTTACGTTGTGGGCGGTCGTATTACACGCGCTTTGGCGGACTACTTTTTCCTTCACATGCAGGTTCTACGTCCGAATGTGACCCATATTCAATCGATATCAAACGCATGGCCGCACTACCTTCTTGAGGTTAAAGAAGGTGATGTCGTGGTGATTTTCGACGTGCGGCGCTATGAAAACTCGACGCTTAAACTCGCGGAACTTGCCGCCGAGAAGGGCGCGAAAATCATTTTGTTCACCGATCAATGGCAGTCGCCAATTGAGAAAATCGCGACCCATACCTTTAGCTGTCGGATTATCGTGCCGTCTGCTTGGGACAGTGCAATTGTGCCCATGCTCTTGTTGGAAACGGTGGTGGCGTCAGTGCAAGAGCGCACGTGGGATACCACGCGGCCACGGATGGAGGCGCTCGAAGATATGTTCGACCGCACCCGATTTTTTCGGAAGTTTACCTAGGATCTAGAAGTCTACTTCGACGCCGGGAAGTTTAAGGACTTTGACCAACTCGCGCAGCTCTTGACGGGCCGCGACGTTAGAGATGTTCATCTGGCCTTTGACACCGATATCTCGCAGGTCGAGTAGCGTGAGGCCCTTGGGGAACAACTCGCGGAAAATGACCCGCTCGCCGAAACCGTTCGCGGTACGAAAGCCAATGCGCTTGGAAAGATCTTCCATCGCTTGGCCCATTTTTATCTTGTTGTGCATGTTTTGCGCGGCAAGACGGTTCCGCACAACGATCCAGTCAATCGGAGGCAGGCCTGCTTGGGCACGCAACTGACGCGCATTCCAGACCATTTCCGAATAGACGGACGGGCCGAGGATTTTGTTTGTTTCGGGGTCCACACGGGCCAAAAGATCGAAATCCACAAAGCTATCGTTGAGCGGGCTAACCAATGTGTCGGCAAGCGAGTGCGCGACTTGGGACAGGCGAGTATGGCTTCCCGGACAGTCAATAAGAATGAAATCGCAGGTTGGCTCCAAGGTCGCGACGGCTGCTGACAGGCGGTGGTCATAGATATTTTCACCGGGTTCGAGAGCGGTGGAGTCGATTTCGGGAAGGTCTTGGTAATCAGGGCAGGCGAGCGTGAGATCATGCTTTTCTGCATAGGCTTTGCGGTTTTCGATATACCGACCAAAACTTTTTTGACGCAAATCCAGATCAAGCGCCCCAACCGAATGCCCCATGCGAACCAGCGCCGTTGCCAGATGCATCGAAGTTGTCGATTTGCCTGAACCGCCTTTTTCATTCCCCACAACGATAATATGCGCCAAATCTTTTCCCCTTCAAAGTCCTGCCAGTAGCCCCAGCTAATGGGGACACTATATGTTGTGATTTTCCTTATGGGAAGCCATCGCAGGCGGCAAGAGAATATGAAAGATTGTCGGCATTGGATTGGAATTATGCTCGCCAGAATTCGCTGTAGGCGTATAGTTCCTTCACGAGTATTTTACGGGAGAGAATTATGACGGAAAGTAATGATATGACAGGTTTGGCGCGCACCGCATTGGATCATTTGAAACAAGGGGAGCTTGCTTTGGGTTCGCATTGGGAAGCTGCGCATGAAATCTGTCAGGCCTATGAGGACGTCCAGATTATGAACCGCATTCATGCTTTGTGTCACCGCATAGAGGGCGACATCCCAAATGCGGGATATTGGGATCGTATGGGCGGGCAGGAAACGCCGACAGGGACTTTGACCGACGAGTGGAACGGTCTTAACCAATTTCTTGCAGAAGCTTAGGCCGTCAGAAATGCGCACAAAAAAACCCGACTGCAAAACAGCCGGGTTTTTTGATAAATATCGTGGACAGCTTAGAAGCCAAGACCAGCGTATTTGTTTTTGAACTTGGAAACACGTCCGCCAGCATCCAAAAGACGCGAGCTGCCGCCATTCCATGCGGGGTGCACGGAGGGATCGATTTCCAAGGAAAGCTGGTCGCCCTCTTTGCCGTATGTCGAACGCATAGGAACGATTGTACCGTCTGTCATCTTGACGTTGATGAAGTGGTAGTCGGGGTGAATATCTTTTTTCATGGCCCTTTTCCTTACGCTTCTTTTTTGGGTTTATAGTTAGTAACTTCGGCGATACGTGCGGATTTACCACGACGTTCACGCAGATAGTACAATTTGGCGCGACGGACTTTACCGCGGCGAACCACGGTGATGCTGTCGATGTTTGTGGAGTGCAGTGGGAATACGCGCTCTACACCTTCACCAAAAGAAATTTTGCGAACTGTGAACGAACCAGCAATGCCGGAACCGTTTTTACGGGCGATACAAACGCCTTCGTAGTTCTGTACACGAGAGCGCGTGCCCTCGGTTACCTTGTAACCAACGCGGATAGTGTCACCCGCTTTGAAATCTGGAATGTCTTTTGCAAGGTTTGCGACTTGCTCAGCTTCCAATTGTGCAATCAGGTTCATCTGATTTACTCCATAAATGCTCGCGGTTTTTTCCACGAAGTTTGTGCGGTCTAAGTGCTCTTGGTCA
Source organism: Falsihalocynthiibacter sp. S25ZX9 (assembly GCF_041205405.1). NCBI lineage: Bacteria > Pseudomonadati > Pseudomonadota > Alphaproteobacteria > Rhodobacterales > Roseobacteraceae > Falsihalocynthiibacter > Falsihalocynthiibacter sp. S25ZX9. The sequence goes on along the minus strand of NZ_JBGFCD010000014.1, from coordinate 51,929 downwards.
TTCACCGGGTCCCGAAAAATCAGCCCGCCAGAGATAAGATCGTCATTCCTTTGAGAGGTAGCCCACAAGCGGTTGATGCACATAACACCCAAACAGAAGAATGTTTGGTTTGACGCGCCCCGCGTTAGGGATAGCCCTTAGTACCTGAAACAAGAACCCAAACAGAATCATCCACCCAGTTTTCTCATCTCAAGTCTGCGCGGTATAGGCGCAAAAAGGCCTAGGGGCAAGCCCCAAGCGACCACAAAGTTGCCTGCGAAGACCTAAGGAAAGCCCCGTTAAATAAGGGACAAAATTGCCATGCAGCACAGGATGACGATCATTGCCCAGCTAAAGACATAAACCCCTGTTCGGATGCCTTGCGTCGGCTTTCCCACGTTTCTCAAGTAGATCAGCGCGTAAACGATGCGGCCCAAAAGGAAGAGGACCATCAATAGATTGACCCACCAACTTGGGGCGCCAACGAGTATGCATGAAAACAATGCAATCGCTGCGGGGGCCAAGTTCTCCACGCCGTTTTGATGCGAACGATCGAGGCGATACAACGCGGTCTCATAGTCGGCTTTGGGTGAACTTCCGGGTGTGAGCGCGGCCGATGCTTTGGCGGCCCCCACCATTGCGCCTTGAACCAAAACAATTAGAACAAACACGAGGAGCGATAGTATCGCGGTCGAATAGGCGGCTACAAATTCCATTTGAGTTCTCCCTAAATGAGTTTCTGTGTTTCAATAGGGGAAGGAAAGCCTAGGCATGTCAAGGTCTTCCACGCTTAGGGCGCCCGTCATTTAGGCCGTTTCTGGTAGGCTTCCCATAGGTCTGGACGCCGTTCTTGTGTAATTTTTTCCGACTGCTCGTGGCGCCATTTTTCAACTTTCGCGTGGTTGCCAGAGGTGAGGATCGCTGGGATTTCATGGCCTTCCCAAATCGCAGGACGCGTGTATTGCGCGTGTTCTAGCAGGCCGTTTGAAAAGCTCTCTTCTTCGGTCGACACGTGATTTCCAAGGACATCCGGCAGCAACCGCACCGTGGCGTCAATCATGGCTTGGGCGGCAATTTCACCACCGGTTAAAACGAAATCCCCAAGGCTCACCTCTTCGATTTCATAATGCTCCAAAACACGTTCATCCACGCCCTCAAACCGTCCACACAGGATGGTCATTCCCTCGGCTTGTGCGAATTTCTGGGCCATCGCTTGCGTAAGCGGCTTGCCCCGTGGTGACATATAAATAACAGGCCAGCGCGCGCGATCTTTTGGTGCGCCGTGTGTCGCATGTTCTAGCGCTTTGCCAACCACATCGGCCCGCAATACCATCCCCGCACCCCCTCCTGACGGCGTGTCATCGACGTTTTTGTGCCGTCCGTCGCCATAGCTACGCAAGTCGATGGTCTCCAGCGCCCAAAGCCCCTCCTTTAAGGCCTTCCCCGTCAAAGATGCACCCAATATCCCCGGAAAAACTTCCGGAAAAAGCGTGACGATCTTGGCGGTCCACGCACCCTTTAGGCGGGGGGTGTCCGTCATCAATTCGCGTGGTTTCAGGGACGTGCTTATAGACAAACGGCCGTGGGACTTTGTGGCGAGGGCTCTTTTCATTGGTGGGATTGTCATGAAATATCTCTTGTTTTTAGCGTGTTGCCTGTGTTTTCGCGCCGTGCAGGTGAAAGTTTTGCACGGAGACTGTCCTGCATCCAGAGCAAATCAAGGAGTGCTTTTGCGGGGCCGCGATGGCAGCGTCGGACAATTGGTCGCGACTGCAATAGAATATTTGGTCCCCAAACAGGGCTGAGATTCGCTCAAAATAGGCCAGAAGCGACGTGGCTCCAGTTTTGTAAAACCCTGCGTGAATGATGATCCTAGTCGTCATCAGGAAACACGCCCTCGGGCGGGTCAACAATCAAGCGGCCAGACGCCAGATCGACGGTCGGAACCACCGCATGTGTAAAGGGCATAAGGACGGTGGCCTTCAGATTTGGGCCCGCAATTTCAAGAATGTCGCTGGCGCCGTGGTTGACAACCTTCTGGACTTTACCAAGGAGGGCTCCGCCGGTATCCAAAACATCTAACCCAATGAGATCACTGTGATAAAACTCATCATCCGGCAAGCTTGGAAGAACGTCACGATCTACATAAAGCAGTGTGTTTGTGAGCGCATCAGCCTGTTCTTTGGTGAAGATACCCTCGACGCGGGCGGAAAATCCGTTCTTTACAGCGCGGGTTATGCCAACAATATATTCGATCTCGCCATCTTCAGAAGAGAGCAAGCCATAAGTCTCGATGGCGGCGGGATCCGCGCAATAACTCTTGAGGCGCACTTCGCCCTGAACGCCGTAGGAACCCGCAAAGGCACCCACACAAATTTTGTCTTTGGACACTGCGGTCTCCTAACGGGTTTCGACGGTCAAATGAGGAGCTCTTTGTTCCCATCCAGCGCGTTCAAGTTCGGGGCTATCCATATCATCTTCGGGCCAACCCATGCACAGAAAAGCGACGAGTCGCCAGTCTTTTGGCACGTCTAGTTCGGCGCAAAGTTTTGGGGCGTCAAGGATGGATACCCAACCTACGCCAAGACCATGCGCGCGGGCAAGAAGCCACATTTGCGTAACGGCCGAAACAACCGAATATCGGCGCATTTCCGGCATGGTTTGTGCGCCCAGACCTGCGCCTTTTTCGGTGCTCTCGTCGCAGAAAATAGCCAGTTGAACAGGGGCGTCTTTCATGCCGGAAAGTTTGAGGTTTGCATAGAGTTTTGCGCGGTCACCGACCTGACCCTCAAGGGCTTTTTTGTTTTCAATTTCAAAGTTTTGCAAAGCGGCAGCGCGGGCTTGGGCGCTGTGTACTTTTATGATCCGCCAAGGTTCGGACAATCCCACCGAGGGGGCGAGCGAAAAGCTGGCGAGGCAGAGGTCGACTAACGCGGGATCGACGGGGTCTGTGCGGAAGCGGCGCACATCGCGCCGCCACCGAAAAAGTTGGCCCAAGTCTTGCCGAAACTCGTCTGAAAACTCGGGCATGATTTTGACCTAACTATTTGATTACTCGGCAGATACTTCTTCTGCTGGTGCAGCGGCAGCTTCGGCTGCTGTTACTGCTTTAGCGGCTTTTTCTTCGGCGCGTTCTGTGGCTTTTTTGCCTGGGATTGCGCGCTTAGGGTTGCTGCGTGTTTTTGCTTCAAGAACGCCAGCGGCTTCGAGGAAACGTGCTACGCGGTCAGAAGGTTGCGCGCCTTGGTCAAGCCAATGTTTTACGCGCTCAAGGTCGAGCTGTACGCGCTCTTCGCTGTCTTTTGCGAGAAGGGGGTTATATGTGCCCAATTTCTCGATGAAGCGGCCATCGCGTGGCATACGGCTGTCTGCTGCGACAACACGGTAGAAAGGGCGTTTTTTGCTGCCGCCACGGGCAAGGCGAATTTTCATAGCCATAGTAGTAGTCTCCTAAGTTTTATTTGTTTCCAGCATCTTATGTCTGGGGTTGTTTGATTATTCAGTATGTTTTTTGTGATGTTGAATCACTTCTTGAATGATGAAATTCAAGAAATTCTTAGCGAATTCGGGGTCCAGACCTGCTTCTTTTGCGAGATCTTCGAGGCGGGCAATTTGCGCCGCTTCACGGGTAGGATCGGAGGGCGGGAGCGCGTGTTCGGCCTTGAGGGCGCCCACGGCTTGGGTGTGTTTAAACCGCTCGCCCAGAGTATAAACAAGGATGGCATCGAGGCGGTCGATGCTCTCGCGATGCGACTTTAGAACCTCGGCGGCGCGGGTGATATTATCGGTCATTTGACCCCCCAAAACAGCGATGAGTTTGCCATATGAATTGCATATGTTTTGCATATGATTTTTTTCACGCGTAGGCCTCCACAGAACCGTCGGTATCGTCGACTGCAGCCAACTTATAACGAAAGACCAAACAGGTTTCGTTTTGGGGCTTTGTTGCTTTGTTGTCGATACGCGCGCCGAGCTTGGCGGCGAGTAGAATGGAGCGTCCGTTTTCGGGGTCGATGTAGCTGACCAGCGAGGTCAGGGGAAGGTTGGCAACGGCCCAGTTGCGCACGGCGATCGCGGCTTCGGCGGCATAACCTTTGCGGCTGTGGCCCTCAAACAACATCCAGCCCAATTCAACTTCGGGGAAATGCTTGGGTTGGTTCACGGAGATTTGGCCGATCATCGTGCCATCGGGCAGGGTGATGGCCCAGCCGCCCATGCCCAAAAGCTCCCACGCGCCGACGTCGGCGGCGAAGCCTTGCCACAGACGGGCGTCGGAAATCGGCGCCCCGACGAATTTTGCGAGGTCCGTGTCAAAAAACGCGCGCAACGGTTCGAAGTCTGCGAGGATATGTCCCCGCAAAACGAGCCGTGCAGTTTTTATGACGGGCGCTTTGTTCATTTACTTCTTTTTCCCAAAACCGGAAAGGCCCATGGGCAAGCCACCCGGCGCACCAAGACCCGGAAGTTTGCCGCCCATTTGCTTGGCCGCCGCTTCCAGCGCTTTTGGATCCATTTGACCCATGGCTTGCGAGGGGTCCATGCCCTCGGGCATACCGCCTTTGCCAAACATGCCTTTCATCGCCTGTTTGAGCATGCCGCCCTTGCCCATCTTCTTCATCATGTCGCCCATTTGGCGCTGCATTTTGAGAAGTTTGTTCAAGTCGGAGACTTCAAGACCCGCACCCTTGGCGATGCGCTTTTTGCGCGACGCTTGCAGGAGGGCAGGGTTGGCGCGCTCTTTTTTGGTCATCGATTGGATCAGCGCAATTTGCCGCGTGAGGACTTTGTCGTCCATACCAGCGCCTTGTGCCTGTTTGGCCATTTTGCCCATGCCCGGCATCATCCCCATGATACCTTCCATGCCACCCATCTTGATCATTTGCTCAAGTTGGGATTTGAGATCGTTCATGTTGAATTGGCCCTTTTGGAACCGTTTCATCATGCGTTCGGCCTGTGCGGCCTCGATGGTTTCTTGGGCCTTTTCAACGAGGGCGACGATATCGCCCATCCCCAAAATGCGGCCCGCGATACGGTCAGGCTCGAAGGTATCGAGCGCGTCCATTTTCTCGCCGAGGCCGACAAAGCGGATCGGTTTGCCCGTGACGGCCCGCATAGAGAGAGCAGCACCACCGCGACCGTCGCCGTCCATACGGGTGAGGACAACGCCCGTGATGCCGACTTTGGCGTCGAATTCTTCGGCAACTTCGACCGCAACTTGGCCTGTGAGGCCGTCAACGACGAGGAGCGTTTCGCGCGGGTTGACCGCGTTGCGCACGTCTTCGACTTCTTGCATCAAGGTTTCGTCGATGTGCAAGCGGCCCGCGGTATCGAGCATATAGACGTCGTAGCCGCCAAGGGTGGCTTGTTGTTTTGCGCGTTTGGCGATTTGAACAGCGGATTCGCCGGCCACGATGGGCAGGGTATCAACGCCAATTTGGGTGCCAAGGATCGCAAGCTGTTGTTGCGCCGCAGGACGGTAAATATCGAGCGAGGCCATCAGCACGCGTTTGCCGTTTTTCTCGGTCAGGCGTTTTGCGAGTTTACCGGTGGTGGTGGTCTTACCGGAGCCTTGCAGACCGACCATCAGGATCGGGGCAGGGGCGTTATCAATTTTGAGCGCACCCGGATCGCCTTCGCCCGTGAGGACATGAACGAGTTCGTCGTGGACGATTTTGACGACTTGCTGACCGGGGGTGATGGATTTGGTAACCGCTTGGCCAGTGGCTTTGTCTTGGATAGCCTTAACGAAATCGCGGGCAACGGGCAGGGAAACGTCGGCCTCAAGCAGGGCGACGCGCACTTCGCGCAGAGCTGTTTTGACGTCATCCTCAGAGAGGGCGCCTTGTTTTGTGAGCCGATCAAAGACGCCACCAAGACGTTCAGATAGGTTTTCAAACATTATCGCGGCTCCTTCGCCATTACCATTTGCCCATAAGATATGCTGGGCGCGACCAATTGTAAGGTAGCGAACTACCAAACCACAACGACACCCGTGGGCGCAACGCGCTGACGGATGGCGATCCCTACTAAAGCGGGGACCGAAGGCGTGGAACCCTCGGGATATGGTGCGCGTTTATGGGGTCAGGGGAAGAGAGTCAAGAGAGGGAAGGCCCCAGTGGTTGGGGCCCTCCGGATTTTTGCTTAAGCGGCGATTTTGGTCAATTCGGTTTTTGCCGTGGTGATGGCGGCCTCGGTGCCACCAGACGCGCCAACCAAGGTCACGTTGGTAATGCCGATGAAGTTAAAGACTTGGCGCGCGTGGGCCGAGAAGAAATCAACGGGGGAGCCAAGAGCCACGCCGCCCGAAGAGACAATGATCGTGACGGGTTTGTCGTCGAGCAGGCCAACGGGGCCAGTTTCGGTATATTTGAACGTGACGCCAGCGCGCGCGATTTGGTCGACCCATGCTTTGAACGCCGCAGGGGCGGAGAAGTTATAGAGTGGGGTGGTCAGGACGATTTCATCGGCGGCAATCAGTTCCGCGACAAGTTCGTCGGACAATGCGAGCGTTGCTTTTTGCGCGGTGGTGCGGGCTTCTGGCGGGGTGAAGGTGGCACCGACCCATGTTTCGTTGATCTGTGGGATGCCTTGGGCAAGGTCACGGGTTGTGACGGTTGCGTTTGGTTTTTGGGCGATAAAGTCGTCGCCAAGGTCGCGAGAGACTGAACCTTGGTAACGGGCAGAGGCGTCAATGCGCAGAATGTTATGGGTCATTTCAGGAGCCTTTCAGGCGGAAGTGTTTCTGTTGACCCAACATTTATGCATTGCGGGAATGAACACAACTCGCATATATCAACACTAAATGTGTGAATACGCACGGATTGACGGAGAGGGTATTATGTCCAACTGGGATGAGATTAGAACGGCCTATCATGTCGCGCGTGTTGGGACGGTGAGCGGGGCCGCCGAGGTCTTGGGAGTGCACCATGCAACGGTCATTCGCCATATTGATGCGCTGGAAGAGAGCCTGCAAACCAAGTTGTTCCAACGCCATGCGCGTGGCTATACGCCGACCGAAGCGGGGCAGGAACTGCTGCGGGTGGCGCGGATTACCGACGATCAATTCACCCAGATGACAGGGCGCATTCGGGGGCAGGGCGAGGAGGTGAGCGGCGAGTTGGTCATCACCAGTCTGCCCTCAATGGCGCGGTATTTGGCGCCGGTATTGGCGGAGTTTCAACGTTTGCATCCCAGCGTTATTGTGCGATTTCTGACGGGCGAGCGGCTGTTTCGGCTTGAATACGGCGAGGCACATGTGGCGATCCGCACGGGAAATCCACCCCAAGAGGCGGACAATGTGGTGCAGAAATTCCGTCCGACACTGATCGGGCTGTATGCGCATAAAAGCTATGTTGCACGCAACGGTCAGTTGCAAGGCGAAGGTGATCTGCCCAACCATATTTTCGTTGGCGTCGATACCGCACACGCCCGCGCACCCTTTTTTAGCTGGCTGGATCAGCGTGTCTCGCGCGATCGGATCCGGTTTCGCTTTAATAACGCGGATGATGGGACGGCGGCGATCGAGGCGGGGGCTGGCTTGGGGTTTATGACCGAGAGCATGGCCAAAAAGAATCCGGATTTGATCGAGCAATTGCCGCCGCGCGACGAATGGGCCGCGCCCAATTGGATCGTGACCCATGTGGACCTACATCGTACGCCCAAGGTGCAAGCTTTTCTGACGTTCCTTAAGCAAGCGATGAAAGATTTGCCGGATGAGTGAGGCGGCTCTCGGGGGGGAAGGCCTTCCCCTACGGCGACGCGAAATGGCGGGTCACGCGGCGATGCTGTTGTTTTCTGTTATCGTTGCGGGGTCGTTTAGCTTGGGGGGGATGGTGGCGAATGATATCGCGCCTGCTGCCCTGAACTTGCTGAGGTTTTGGATCGCGGCGCTGGTGTTGCTGGTGGTAATTCTGTGGTTTGAACCTGCGCCATTGCGGGCGCTAAAGGCGGCGGCCAAGGCTCCGTGGCGCTATGCGGTCACGGGCGGGTTAATCGGCTCTTATATGATACTGATGTTTGAGGGGCTGAAAACGGCCCCTCCGATTTCAACGGCGGCAGTGTTTACGCTGACACCGCTTATTACGGCGGGGTTCGCGTTTTTGGTACTGCGGCAAGTACTGCCCTTACGGGTGTTTTGGGTGCTGATCCTTGGCGGAATTGGCGCGCTTTGGGTGGTGTTTCGGGCAGATGTGGGCGCGTTGATGCGGTTTGAGGTGGCGCGCGGCGAGCTGATCTTTTTCATCGGAGCTTGCGCCCATGCTCTCTATATACCGCTGCTGCGCAAATTTAACCGTGGCGAGAGCGGCGTTGTTTTTGTGATGTATGCCCTTGTTGCAGGGAGCCTGTTGATGCTGGTTGTCGGCGGGCGCGAGATTTTGGCGACGGATTGGGCACAGCTGCCGCCACTTGTTTGGTTTACGATTTTTTACACGGCGGTTTTTGCGACGGCGGGGAGCCTAAGCCTGATCCATTTTGGCTCGATGCGCCTGTCGGGGGCCAAGGTGATGGCCTATACCTATCTTGTGCCAAGTTGGGTGATCTTGCTGGAAATCTTGCTCGGACATGGCGCGCCAAGTGGGGCGAGTTTGGTCGGGGTTGCTCTGACGGTGGGGGCGCTGCTGCTCTTGCTCCGGCAGGATTAAGCCAGTTTGTTTTCCGCGAGGAAACTTTCGAACGCGTCCAAATTGATCGCCTCAAATTGGCCAAAGCTTTGCATCCAGACCGAGGCCTCTTTGAGGGCGTCAGGCTCGAGTTTGCACCATTTCACTCGTCCGCGCTTTTCCTGAGAGATCAGCCCCGCGCGGGACAGGATGGCGAGATGTTTGGAAATCGCCGCCAGCGACATCTCGAAGGGTTCGGCCACATCGGTCACGGCCATATCGTCCTCAAGCAACATCGCAAGGATGACGCGGCGGGTTGGATCGGAGAGGGCGGAAAAGGCGAGGTCGAGAGCTGCTGTCATAGCGTAGAGATAGCGTGGGTTGTATGAAACCTCAACCTTTTGGTTAAGCGTTTGACGCCTAATAGGAAGGCCGATTGCGCGAAACACGGGGCGCGGGATGTTCGTCAACCGAATGGTTGAATATCGAAATCCTGTGGAAATGGTCCCGGTTTCAAGGGGGACGCGGCACGGCGAATCTTGGGTGATGTAAATTATCGTTATGTTTCAGATAGTTGCGCGGCAAATTTTCTTGAAAATGCTGCATTGACTCGGAGGGGGAGTGTTTCTAGGTTGCCGCGAAGACTTAGGGGCCAGTTTGATGACTGATATGCAGGATCCAAACAAGCTGAAGGCGTTGGACGACAAAATCGCCCGGCTCAAAAAGAGCCACGCGCCGGAACCTAAGAAAGACGAGCACTATTCCTTAGCCAATCATGCATGGCGGATGGTGATCGAGTTGGTGGCCGGTCTTGGGATCGGCTTTGGCATCGGATACGGGTTGGATGTTCTGTTTGGGACGCTGCCGATATTCTTGGTGCTGTTTACATTTCTGGGGTTTGCCGCGGGGGTCAAGACGATGATCAAAACGGCGAGCGAACTTCAGTCCGAACAAATTGCCGCACAAGCGGCGAAGGAAAACGAGGCGGCCAAGGCTGCTGAAACGACGAAGGACTAAACATGGCGGAACAAGCCCCAAAAACAGGCTCCTCTAACGGGAAATTTGCTTTGTACGGCGCACTTGCGCTGATGGTTCTGGCGATTCTTTTCTTGCAACCAGAAGTAAGAGAATTGGCAATCCACCCGATGGACCAGTTTAACATCCTACCGTTGTTTGGCGGTCATGGGGGCGAACTTCACTGGTACACGCCGACAAACGCGACGCTTTGGATGATGATTACCGTTGCGGTGATCGTTCTTCTGCTGGTGTTTGGCTCAAGTGGTCGTGCCGTCGTGCCATCGCGCACCCAAAGCATCGGCGAGATGATTTACGGTTTCGTTTACAAAATGGTCGAAGACGTTGCGGGCAAGGATGCGCTGAAATTCTTCCCCTATATCATGACGTTGTTCCTGTTTATCATGGTGTCCAATGTCATGGGTTTGATCCCGTTGTCCTTTACCTCCACATCGCACATCGCGGTCACAGCGATCCTCGCGCTGCTGGTGTTCTTTACGGTGACCATCGTTGGTTTCGTGAAGCACGGGTTTGGCTTTTTGGGTCTGTTCTGGGTCGCTTCTGCGCCACTGGCATTACGTCCAGTCCTCGCCATCATCGAGATTATCTCTTACTTCGTGCGCCCCGTTTCCCACTCCATTCGTTTGGCGGGTAACGTTATGGCGGGCCACGCCGTTATCAAAGTTTTCGCAGGGTTTGCCGGCGCGCTGGGCGTATTTGCCTTCATGCCGATCCTTGCCATCACGGCAGTTTATGCCCTCGAAGTTCTCGTGGCCTTCATTCAGGCCTACGTTTTCACCATTCTGACTTGCGTGTACTTGAAAGACGCGCTGCATCCGTCGCACTAAGCGGATCAAGTTTGAACTCTCTCACCTCAATTTAATAGATACCCACCGTAAGGAGAAATATCATGGAAGTACTCGCAGCAGCAGCACTTGGCAAATTCATCGGCGCAGGCCTCGCAGCAATCGGTTCCGGCGCAGCCGCTATCGGTGTTGGCCACGTCGCAGGCAACTTCCTTGCCGGCGCACTTCGCAACCCATCCGCAGCCGCAGGTCAAACTGCGACTCTCTTCATCGGCATCGCGTTTGCTGAGGCTCTTGGGATCTTCTCGTTCCTCGTAGCTCTCTTGCTTATGTTTGCTGTTTAAGTCTCACGGACCATCCTTACGTGCGGGGGGGCGCTTTGGCGCTCTCTCGTTGTAAACAAGGTTCCTGGAGGACGACATGGCAAATGACGCACAAAGCGGCACAACCGAAGCCGCACACGAAATAGCGAAACTCGCGAAAGAGCACGCCATTGGAGAGGCCGCACACGTGCCTGAATCCGCTGGTATGCCGCAACTCGATTTTTCGACGTTCCCAAACCAGATTTTCTGGCTGGCCGTCACACTGGTTGTGATCTACCTCGTTTTGACAAAGGTTGCCTTGCCTCGCATCGCAACAGTTTTGGCCGAACGTCAGGGCACAATCACCGGTGACATCGCCGCAGCAGAAGAGCTCAAAGCCAAAGCACATGAAGCGGAAGAAGCCTATCTTAAGGCCCTTGCCAACGCCCGTGCCGAAGCAGCGCGCATCGCCGCCGAGACAAAAGCCGAAGTTCAGGTTGATCTGGATCTCGCGATTGCCAAAGCGGATGCTGAGATCGCGGTCCAAACCGCCGAAAGCGCAAAGGCCATTGCGGCCATTCGTGACGGCGCAAAAGACAGCGTGATTACGGTTGCTAAAGATACGGCAAAAGAGATCGTTTCGGCCTTTGGCACCAAAGCCGATGCTGCAACACTCAAAGCTGCGGTTACCGCACGGATGAAAGGGTAATACGATGAAACATCTCGCTTTCCTCCTTGCTTTCACAGCAACGCCTGCTCTGGCTGCATCTGGTCCGTTTTTCTCTCTGGCCAACACAAACTTCGTTGTCCTGCTGGCCTTTATCCTTTTCATCGCGGTTTTGTTGAAGTTCAACGTTCCCGCCATGTTGACGGGCCAGTTGGATGCACGCGCCGAAGGGATCAAAAAGGATCTCGACGAAGCTCGTGCCCTACGCGACGAAGCCCGCGGCCTTTTGGCGGATTACGAACGCAAGCAAAAAGAAGTTCAAACGCAAGCTGACGGTATTGTTGCTGCGGCCAAAGAAGAGGCACGTGTTGTCGCTGAAGTGGCTAAAGCGGACCTGCAGACTTCGATTGAACGTCGTATTGCTGGTGCAAAAGATCAAATCGCTTCGGCCCAAGCCGCAGCCATCAGAGAAGTGCGCGACACAGCCATTACGGTTGCGATTGGCGCGGCCCGTGATGTTATCGCGGCAAACACCTCTGCGGCGGACGGTAACAAGCTGATTGAAGATGCGATCAAAGAAGTTGGCGCAAAACTGCACTAATTTCGAACGCTTAAGACTTTATAAAAACCCGGCCCCTGTGGCCGGGCTTTTTGTTTTAAAGCCGCTATTCTTTGCCGTAATAGCCATCGTAACGATAGCCGGTGTGTTTGCTTTCATCGTGGTTCAAAAGCGTGACGACGGGGGTGCCAGGGCGCAAGCTCGCGGTGAGTTGGCCAAAGGCCGCACGCAGGTCGCGCTGTTCGGTCACGCCAAACCGCACACAATCTACCACCACATCCGCATGGGGCGCGATATAGCGCGCGTCCACCACAGGCAGCAGCGGGGATGTGTCTAGAATGATGATATCCATCGCCATTTTGGCGGTTTCCAGCAGGTTTTTAAACGTGTCGGACTGAAGAAGCTGGTCGGTTGGCACATCAGCGCGGTCCCGACCCAAAATCACACCAAGGTTGGATTTCGGGTCGGATGTGTAAAACTCAGAGCCATCCGCGACGGTCCTGTCGCCGCTGAGAAACTCCTGCAAACTGGTGTCAGGTTTAAGGTCAAGGTATTTATGCTGGGAGGGCTTGCGCAGATCGGCGTCAATCAACAGGGTCGATTTTCCCGCAGCGGCGTAAGTGCGGGCGAGGCCAAGGGCGACCGTGCTTTTGCCTTCAGCGGGAATGGAGGAGGTAACCATAATAACGGTGCATGTAGGCGGCGTTTGCGGGGCGGTCTGGGCGCGCAAACTCTGGTCGATTGCGCTGCGCAGAAGACGCAGAGATTCGGCATAAACCGAAAGCGGCGCATCAAGGACGTAATCGGCGATAGAGCTTTGATCCGGCGCGAGATCCATGCGCGGAACGGCGGTCGCAACGGGCACGGGTAGGACATTGGCGAGTTGGGTCGTGGAGGAAATGCCGCCAACGTAATACTCGCTGAGAAAGGCCAATCCAACACCAAGCACCAGCGCAATTATCACCGCCAGCACAAGGATCAGGTTCTTGTTAGGAAAACTCGCGCGTGAGGGCGCAAGGGCGGCGGACACGATGCGGGTATCGGCCACATGTACCAGCGCTTGGGCCTGTAGTTCAGCGGCGCGTGACAGGAGGGTTGTATAATGGCGCTGCGCGATGTCGGCCTCTTGTTGCAGTTGATAAATTTGGGCGAGGGTGGTGGGTGACAGATCGCCTGACAGAACGGTTGTGCGCAGAGTTCTGCGTTGATCCCGTTGCACCATTTCCAACTGTGTGGCGTCGAGTCTGAGGTCGGAAACCGCCATGGATGTGCGGGTTTCTAGGTTTTTCTCAAGGGCGGTGAGCCGTCCCCGCAGGTCGATTGCATCAGGGGTGCTGGCATCGGATTGGCCCAATTTTTGCGAAAGGTCAGCCCGTTGTTGCGTGAGGTCTTTGAGGGCCTCGTCGCCCAAAGTCTGGGCCAACGTGTTCCAATCGCGCACCTCAAATGCCGCCTGCGCCTGAGTGGCGCGCACCTCGGCATCAAGGTGAAAAGCGTTGGTTTCCTGCAATTGCGCGCGCAAAGAATGTAGGGAGGCGTTGCCGCTCTCTTGGGTCAGACGGAAAAGATTTGCGTCGATATAGCGGTCAAACGCGCCCTCGGTTTGCGCCAAAACATCGCGGGCCGAGGCAATTTGCCCCTGTAGAATATCGCGGGCGGCGAGGGTTGCGTTTACCTTGGATTGCACTTGGAGGTTGATATAGGTTTGCGACAAGGAATTAGCCAATTCAGCGGCGTGGTGGCGATCTTGAGAGGTGGCGGTGACAGAAATTAGGTAGGTTTGCCCCATGCGACGGATCGTCGTGGATCTATCGAATTTCTCCAGAACACGGTTCACCAAATCCGGCCCCGTTGGCGGCTTGTTGGCGGCAATTCCGAGAAGTGTTTTGGCGCGCTCAGTTAAGCCCAGCTGGAACTTATAGAGAGGATGATCCACGAGTTGGGAACGCTCGATCGTCGCAAGCGCAACCGTATTTGACTTGAGGATCAGGACTTCGCTTTCGATGCGCGCATTGTCTCTGGAACCCGGGGAGGCATAGCTTTCGTTGGGCGCGAGCAGGTTTTTCTGGTCGGTGTCCACAAACAGCCACGCGGTCGCCGAGTACAGGGGGGTGACGTAAAAAAGGTAGATCAAGGCCGCGCCAAGGACGAGCGCCATCGACAGGCCAATCAGGCGGATTTTTCGGCGCAAGAGGTTCCAAATTTCGCGAAGATCAAAGGCGCAGGCGGATCCAGATTTCATATTTGCTGCTTTCCGTGTGGTCAGTGTCTCAAAATGGTTCGTGGTTAACCTTGATTAATATTCCTTAATTTACGGTTAAGTGATGCTGTGATTTTTGCGCGGTTGGACTGCTGCGAGGCCCATCGCGAAAATTGCGGTAAAAAGAAACGCGTTTGCCTGCATTTCAAGGCTGAAATCGACCAAGGAGTGCGTGCCTGCGAGAACGAGGATGGCGAGGGCGGATGTGGCGATTGGATCGTGCAAGTTTGGCGCGCGCACCAACTTGGTGCCCCCCCAAAGGAGAGCCAGAAGAGGGAGGGAACCAAAGAAAACTCCGCCTTGAATCCAGAGCGTAAGGTATGAATTATGGGCGTACTCCCAAACCACATCCTGCGCGAGGGGCGGCGCGTGTTGAAGGGCGAAGCTTTGGGAGAAGGCGTCCAGTCCAAAGCCGGTAAATGGGCGGATTTTTATAAGCTCGAAGGATTGCGCCCAAAGTTCGCGGCGGCCTTCGGAGTCGATAAGGGAAAAAAGTGCGCGTTCGGCCAAATTTCCGGCGAAAAGTAGGATGAGCGGGAGCAAAATAACGGCATAAATGAACCAAGTTTTGGCAGGCCTCATTCGGTAAATAACGACGGACGTTCCGAGGGTCGTGGCAAAAACGCCCATGCGCGATTGGGTCGAAACGAGGGCGATGGCGGTGAGGGCGAGGCACATCCAAAGGAGGGCTGTTTCGAGGCGGATTGTGGTGGTTGTAGAGGGCAGCTTGTTGGAGCGATCTAGGATCATTGCAAGGCCAAGGCAAAGACCCATTCCGAGGAAAGTGGCGAAGGAATTCCGATTGATAAATGTACCAGTTGCTGACCCCAAATAGGCCGTTTTTTCGCCCACCAAAGTGACATCTCCCAACAGCTTGAGCGCGACCATGGACCATGCGGCATGAAGGGAAATGCCGAGGAACAGCGCCCAAGCCATACGCTTAAGAAGGGACTGCCGCGTGGCGGTTTCGAAAATAAGGAAAAACAGGACGCCATAGCCAGAGATTCGCAGGGCGCCGAGGGCGGTGGCAGCGGGGGTTAGGCTTATGTAATCACTAGGTAAATATAGCTGTAAGTCGTTGGGAAGTTTAAGGTTTAAAGGACCAAGGGGCAGGGCTTGGAGGAGGGCGTAGATAACAAAGGGTATACCAAGAGCGAAGGCCGGCCAAACGGCCCTTGATCGCAGTTTTCGGGCAGGTGTTTTGACGGAAAGCACCACCACATAGAGGAGAAGGAGAATAGCCAAAACAAAGGTCCAGGCCATCCATGGTACGGGCCGATTTGAACCCAGAGGTAAGGGGGCCAGGAGGAGGAGGATTGTGAGGGTCCATGCGAATTTTGTGTGGAGGCTTCTAGGGCTCCAACTGGCTTTGGAATTGCTCATATTGCCGCCTGAACCGCATCAAGGAAGGCGCGCTGAATGTCGGGCGGGTGCTGTTCCACGAGGAAAAGTATGCGCTCCTTTTGGTCGGGCCAATCAAGGTAAATTCGCGCCAAATATGGCTGGTTGCGATACCCGCTAAGCAGCAGGGAAATGTCGCGATCGAGAGCTAGCGCGTAGGGCGGTGTCAGGGCAGGCCCTAGGGAGAAGGCAAGTTCAACGCGATATGCAGCAAGCCAACCTTCATTTGGGGCCGTTTTTTGCGCGAGATTTAAGGCTTCATTAACCTGAACCATGTCATTTTGGACAAACATCGCGTTGGCAAGGGCAAGTCGCGCCAAGGAATCTGTTGGCGATTTTGTGAGAGTTTCGGCGGCTATCTGAGAACAGTTACGGGCGACCGCGAGGCGGTCTGCTTGGGGAAAAAACAGGGCTTCAGGCGTCTGTTGGTCCTCAATGCAAGGAATAACGAGAGCGGAACGGTATCGAATAGAGCGCGGCGAGGGAATGGGTTTCTCCGATTGGCGCAGAGATTGAAGTTGAACGAAATACGGCAATTGAATGTGATGAAGAGCGGCGAGTTCGGTGCGACCAAAGGAAAAAGAAAGAGCAGCAATGCACAGCGCGAGAAGGGCAAGAAAGATGTGAGTGACAAGCACAGATTTTGAATTCCTAGCGCAAAGCGAGTTGAAATGTACTCTTTTCGTAGGTGAAAAAATATCGAAAAACAAGCGTATAGGTTGCATTTCGGGATTGCCACACACGCGGTTTGGAGGGGCGAAAAATGAGAAAGGACCAAAAGTGTCAGTAAGTTTAGCGAAAATTATGGCCGTGACGCTGGCGGTTTTGGTCTTTGGTCTTGGGCCACGACCTTCTTTGGCACAAGGCCTAGACTTCGGCCGTGCGCAACTCATCTCCTCTTGTTCGACCTCATCAAACGGCTGCAATAGTGCAGTTGAGGTTGCGATCAAGCGGCTAAAGGCAGCGGGTCTTGCCCCCGCACGGTTTAATTCACAATTGGGCGCCGTTGCTGGGGCCATTGCTGAAGCGGCACAAAGTTCAAACCGAAAGGAATTCAGGGATCTTGACGAAGCAATGGGGAGAGTCGCCAACGCATCCTCGAATGCCGCTCAAGCGTCCGCGATCCGGCGCGGGGCAAACGAGGCTTCTAGAGGGAATTCACGGCGTGGGCACCGAGGTTGGCGCGGCAATCGTGGTCACAGGGGGCACGGGCCCATCTTTGGATCCAGTCCTAGTTAGAAACCTGTCTTAGATTTGGTAATAGTCCCGGTACCAAGCCACAAATTTCGCCACCCCATCCCGAAATTCGGTTTGAGGTTGGTATCCTGTCAGTGTTCTGAGCAAATCGGCGTTCGCCCATGTCGCAGGCACATCGCCTTTTTGCATCTCCATAAAGTTGCGTTTGGCCTTGAGACCGAGTTCGCTCTCGATTGCTTCGATGAAGTCCAAAAGGCGAATCTTGTCAGAATTTCCAATGTTTACAATTCTGTAGGGTGCGACGGGGCTTAGGCTATCCCCTTCTACGATGTCGTTTGGGGTGTCTGGGCGCACGGGTGGCGTGTCGATTAACAAGCGAATACCTTTGACCAAATCGTCTATGTAGGTGAAGTCGCGGTACATATCCCCGTTGTTATAGATATCAATCGGCGTCCCTTCGAGAATTCCTTTCGTGAACTTAAAGAGAGCCATGTCTGGGCGCCCATAGGGGCCGTAGACTGTAAAAAACCGAAACATGGTCGTCGGAAGATTCCAAAGATGCGCGTAGGAATGGCCCATGGCTTCGCCTGCTTTTTTCGTGGCGGCATAGATGGTGAGGGGTGTGTCGGCCTTCTCGGTTTCAACGAAAGGCATGGCCGTATTCGCACCGTAGGCCGAGGATGTGGATGCCATCAAAAGGTGATCTACGTTCAATTCGCGCGCACACTCCATGATGTTGAAAGTACCAACAATATTTGCATCAATATACTCCCGTGGATTCTCTAGGGAATACCTCACGCCGGCCTGCGCGGCGAGGTGAACAATAACATCGGGTTTTTCGTCCAGGCAAAAATTATGCAGGGCTTCAAAATCTTCCAGCAGCCCAATTTTGCATGAAAAGTTTGGGTTCTGATGCAGTATTTGATGACGCCGTTCTTTGAGGCGGACGTCATAGTAATCCGTCATCCCGTCATACCCAATTACGTCAAAACCTTCGCGAAGTAACAGTTTTGCCAAATGGAAACCGATAAAACCCGCAGTTCCCGTGACCAAGATTTTTTTCATTCTACATTGTCCTGTTACAGTACTGGAAGGTTTTACACTCGTCTTTAGGGCGCACGGGGTTAAAAATCTAGTAAGTTTGGGGGATTTCGGCATGTGAGGAATGAACGGGAGTTTATTGCTTTTCTTTGAGCACATAAATACAGCGCAAATTTCCGTTAATAGAGCCAGAAGGTTAGGACATTTGAAATGGGTTGTGCGTAGAATCGGCACTAGGCGTCACACTCAGAAAAGGCCACCGAATGCACATTTCTTTGCACCTGCGGCTTTTGCTCGTTTTTATAGCTTTGCTTGGGACTGTTGGTTGCAAGCCGTTGACCACTGGAAATCTTGCGCAGACATATGTCAGTGACGGACTGGCATATCGTCAACAGATCCAACTCATGAAAGATGGAACTTATCGGCATGCAGTTTTTCAATCGATGGGCAATAGTGTCAGTACGCGCGAGGGCAAGTGGCGTGTTGAACGAAACGGTGGAGATACGCGCGTCCTCCTCGAAGGGTTTAAGTCCGTCGCCACGCATAGAGATTTCGCGGTCCATCGAGTTTGGGGCGTTAAGTTTCAAGAAATGGTATTCAATACGCGCAGAGGAATTTTTGGCACACTCATTATTACATCGGCCACCGATCCGCCCGTGGAGTACTTTAGCGTAAAATAGGGGGAGCTTGCAGGGTAAAGATTGTGTTTCGCCGCGCTTTCAGGCAGTTTACGGGTTCGGAAATGTGAGCCATTTACAGTTACTATGGAGAGTGCGCGTGGAGACTGTGACACGTATTATCAGGGAGCATTCGTTGCCCCAACCCCAGCGGATTGTGGTTTTGGGCGGCTCTGGATTTTTGGGGCGTTCCTTGACCCAATCACTTGCGCAGGCTGGGCATTCGGTTATTGCCGCGTCGCGTCGCCCCCTTTTGCCAACTGTCGAAAACCTAACATGTGTAAAGGTGGACTTCGCGGATACAACTGCCCTTGAAGAGATTGTGTGCAGCGCCGACACCGTGATTCAATTGGTAAACGGTATCAACCCAAGTACGGGGAATACCCAGTTAATTCAAGATATTGAGCAGGAAGTTCAGCCGCAAATTCGGCTTCTGGAACTCTGTGTCGCGAGTAAAGTGAAGCGTGTGATTTTCGCTTCGTCCGGAGGTGCAATCTATGGGAACGCTTCTGAATCCCCAACCAGTGAACGCGCCATTGCCATGCCAAGAAATTCCTACGGGATAGTTAAGTTGATGATCGAAAAATATATGGAGTTGTTCCGCATAGAGCATGGGATGGATTTCGTTACTTTAAGATTGTCCAATCCGTACGGGCCGGGACAAAATTTCCGTGCAAGCCAAGGTTTTTTGGTGCCGTCGCTGTTGGCTAAGATCCAGAATGGCGAAGCGATTACGGTGTTTGGCGACGGCAACGATAGTCGGGACTATGTCTATATTGACGATGTAGTCCGGGCATTTTTAAGCGCGGTTAATCTTGAAGGTTCCGTCGGACATTTGATCAATATCGGTGGGGGCGCACATCATACGGTCAACGAACTTATCGAAGTGATCGAAGGCTTGCTCGGACGCCCCGTTGCTCGAAATCACGTTTCACGTCGAGGGTCTGACATTCCGCGAAGTTTTTTGGATATAGCCCAAGCCAAGACCTGCCTTGCTTGGCAGCCTCGAGTTAGTTTGCGAGAAGGGTTGAAACAGACCATAGAGAGCATGTCTCTGGTTTAAACACCGCTCCCGTTGCTATTTAACGACACTCCATTTGAATCTTTCCGCTCAGCGCGAAACGCCAGTTTCGCGGCGTGATTGCCTCGTAAGGCGCCAAATACACCTATATTTTGCCTCAAATTGGCCCAGATTTAAATTAAAACTGTATCAAAATAACACGTTCGAGCGCGTGAAAAAAACGACCCCGTCAGTGACGTAAATACGTGGCTGGAAAATTTTGAGTACAGGCAAACCAATGACAATTAACGCATATGGTGCGTTGCGCACCGATACAACAATGACCGCCGATATGGCAACCTATGCCACCCAAGGCGCGACTTTTGTCATCAATGCCTACAGCCAGATCACGATGACCGATGGTGCTAACCCCGCGATCATTAGTGGCGACAACGTAACAAACGAAACCCCAAATGACGCCACCCAGACCTACAACGGTAAAGCGATTGCTTGGGACTACACCATTCTAGTTAATGATGGTGTGAATACTTATGAAATTGGCGTTGTCGACTATGACATCAATGGCAACGGGAGTTTCCAATACCCCGGTGCGGAGCAGGGCTATTTCCTGATGTTTTTGGACGGCCAAGTGCCGCCGTTGAGCACGCCCCTCACTATTGGAGCCATCGTTGATAACGGCCCTTCAATTGATGTTGACACGGTTGTGCCCTGTTTTGTGCTCGGAACTTTGATCGGTACGCCGAACGGGCAACGGACGATTGAAAAACTGTGTGTTGGTGACGAAGTTCTGACGAGCGATCACGGTGCACAGCGTATTCGCTGGATTGGGTCTTATGAGCTTGGACCCGAGGAATTAGCCCAAAAAACCAAGCTAAGGCCCATCAAGATCATGGCCGGCGCGCTTGGACTCGGGCTTCCTGAAAGCGATTTGCGTGTGTCACCACAGCATAGGATGCTGGTGCGCTCGCCCATTGCTGCGCGGATGTTTGATGCGGCAGAAGTCTTGGTGCCCGCCCACAAACTCGTGGACCTGCCGGGAGTTTTTGTCGACAATGAGGTGCAGAGGGTTACCTATTTCCATATCCTCTTTGATCAGCATGAAATCATTTTTGCACAGGGCGCTCCTGCAGAAAGCCTGTTGCTTGGGCGTGAGGCTCTCAAGGGGGTTGGTGTCGCGGCTCGCGAAGAGTTATTTGAAATATTCCCTCAATTTTTGACCTCTAGTTTTGCACCTGTTCCAGCACGGCACATTGCCAAAAAGGGTAAAGTTATCGCCAATATGTTGCGCCGCCACATAGTTAATAACAAACCACTCATCGCCGTTCAGTAGCACCTAGAAGGTGTCTGCGCCACGCGACCTACAGTATCCTTGACCTCGCAACCGCTTCCATGTACCTCACGTAAACACGTTTGTTTTCTGGAAGAATGATGATTATTTCCGACATTTCAAAGCCATGTTTGCTGTCTTTGCCGAATTTCTCGGATGCCAGAGGACAGCTTGGCGTTGTAGAGTCTGGTGCGCTCCCTTTTGAAATTAAACGGTTCTATTATTTGTTTGATGTGCCGCTTGGTGCGCAACGGGGCGAGCATGGTCATAAGCAACTTCAGCAGGTCATGATTTGCCTGCACGGTAGTTGCACTGTGACCTTGAATGATTCAAAAAGCACCACTGAATACAAACTTACGTCGCCAGATGTCGGTCTATATGTGGCCCGAGGATTGTGGCGTAGCCTGAGTTTTGATGCTCCGGGAACTGTGGTGGGCGTCCTTGCTTCGCGTCCCTTCGAGACCGACGATTATCTTTATACCTTTGAGGATTTTTTGGCGTGGAAGCAGCTGCAAAATCCCGTTAAATAGTGGATGCCATGAAGTACCCTTTTCTTGATGTTGGCTTTGGCTATCGTTCTTTGCAAAACGAAATTGATGCGGCTTACCAGTCTGTGATGGACTCTGGTTATTATGTCGGGGGCGGTCCCGTTTCCAAATTTGAGGCCGAATTTGCGGAATACTGCGGTGCTAAATATTGCGTTGGTATGGCGAGTGGTTTGGATGCCATCGGGTTTCCGTTGCGCGCCTATGGGATTGGACCGGGGGACGAAGTGATCGTGCCGGCTAACACGTTTATTGCGACTTGGCTGGCGGTTGCACAAGTTGGTGCGACGCCTGTTCCGGTGGATGCCGACCCGATCACGATGAATATGGACCTTTCATTGGTGCCTGCGGTCATCACGGAGCGCACGCGTGCGATCATGCCTGTGCATCTGTATGGCCAACCCGTTCCTTATAAAGGATTACGGGATCTGGCCGAAAAATATGACCTAAAAATCATCGAGGATTCCGCGCAGTCTCATGGGGCGTTTGACGGAAATCGTCGCACTGGTCAAATCGGGGATGTGGCAGGTTTTAGCTTCTACCCCGGCAAAAACCTCGGGGCATTTGGCGATGCAGGGGCGGTTGTTTCCGATGACGAAGACCTTATTGATCGCATTCGCGAGATGGGGAATTACGGCTCAAAGGTGAAATATCAGCACGATACGGTTGGCTATAATTCGCGCCTCGATACGCTTCAGGCGGCCATGCTTTCGGTGAAATTGCGCAAGTTGGATGAGTGGAATGCACGCCGTTCTCAAATTGCCGATATCTATACCACGACCCTTGCCGCGACACCCGGCCTCACATTGCCCGGCGTTGCCGATGGCGTCGGGTCGGTGTGGCATCTCTATGTCGTGCGTCACGAAAATCGCGCCGGATTGCAAGAGGCGCTGGCAAAAGTTGGTGTGCCTTCGGCAATGCATTACCCAACTGCAAATCATCACAGCGGCGCGTTTAAAGCGGAGTTTGGGGCAATGTCTTTCCCCATTACCGAAGAGATTTGTCGGACATGCTTGAGTCTACCGATCGGGCCACATCTGTCTCTTGAACAGGCACAAGAAATTGCGACAATCGTCGACAATACTGCGCGTACTCTGCCGTAAACAAGCTTTGGGATACTAAATGGACCTCCGATCACCTGATTCTCAAGATTTTGATCTAAAAATGCAGGGCGAGGGGTCTGAAGCCGCGCAAAATCTACCTCGTAAGCTGAATTTGCTTTTGTTGGGCGCAATGGATGCGGTCGTGGATCCAGCGAGCCGTGCGCAAGTGTTTTTGTCAAAAATCGATACGGCCTGCGGCGAATTTGCGGCGCAACTGCGTGATGAATATACGGTCGCGCCCAAACGCGTAAGTTTTGACAAACAGACAAACGTTTATCTTGTCACCGAGGTTTATCAAACGGGCGGTCACCGAACGCTTCTAAGGCAACTCATTGCGGCGCGTCCACGTGAGCGGCATATCGTTTTGTTCACGGGTACATTTGAGAATAAACGTGACTTTGGTTTGCAAGAGGTTGTCGAGGCGGGTGGTTTCCCGATCTATCCCGACAAGACGCTTGGGCTTTTTGATCGCTTGTTGTGGCTGCGTGACAAACTGGCTTCCTTTACCGCGCGCCGCCTGTTTACGCTGCACCATCCAGAGGATGTACTCGCGGCAATCGCTTTGTGCGATTTTGATCGACCAAACACCTATGTCGTCCATCACGCGGATACCACCGCGAGTGCGGGTGTTGATCTGGCAGCGGCAAAGCACCTCGCCATCCGACCTGAGCAGCAGAAACGTATTCAGGAAATGCGGCCGGATCGCGAGGTCTATTCCTTTCCGCTGGCGTTTAATCCTGAGCACATAAAACTGCGTAATAAAACGGCGCGCGCGCGGCTTGTTTCCAAAAGCAAAGGCATCGCGCGGGTTCTCCTTCGGCGGCCACGCGTGTTTCCCCGTGCTGGCGCATTCATGACGGCTACCTGCGGCGGGAGCCATAAGTTTAATCTTGACGGCCCGTTAGGTCTTCCCGAAACCATTGTGCGCATATTGCGCGCGACGGGCGGTCAGCACGTCCACATCGGACCCGTCACTGACGCGCTAAAAACCTGTCTTAAGCAGGCTCTCCTCGCGGCACAAATTCCCCCTGAGAACCTGTCGATTGTTGGCGAAGTTCCCTCCGTCGCCCAAGAGCTGATTGCAAATACCGTCGATCTTTTTATCTCGTCATTCCCCGTTGGCGGGGGTTTGACCATTGTCGAGGCGGCCTACCTTGGAATACCTGTTGCGATCTATGGCGGTGGTTCCGATGAAGTTTCCCACTACCTTTCTGGTGCGACCCATGCCCCCTCCGACACACTAGATTGGATAACCGCGCAAGAGTTGGAAGACAAACTTCGGGCGCTGATGTCTGATACGCCAGATGTTGTCAGTAGCGTCGCCAGTGATGCGCCAAAGTATATTGCAAGATCAAATCTTGGCAAACCAACAAAAGCACGGTTGGGCCGTATGGCGGTATCATCGCGCCAGTGGTTTGTCTCAAACGGGTCGCCCGAAAAATTTAGCCGCCGTCTCAATGCGATCATCGGACTGTGCGAAGGGCGCCACCGTGCCCCGCTCAACGTGCCGCGTGACCAAATTATTGCGATGCTTTTTGATCCGGAATACTACCTTAGGCGCTATCCGGATATTGCCACCGCGGGAGTTGACCCCCTGCAGCATTTCTTGTCGAACGGCGAAAATGAGTTGCGCAGCCCAAACCCCCTTTTCGACGCCAATTACTATTTGTCCAACCTGACGGTTCAGGAGCGAAAATCCGCAGCGGCGGCTCCCTTGATGCATTATGTTTTGCGCGGTGAAGCGCAGGGATATTTCCCCCATCCGCTTTTTGACCCCGCCTTTTGCAAAGTCTCAATCGAGGAAACAGGGGCGGGTGATCCCGTCAAGGGAAACATTCTCGCGCAGTATTTGCAGCGCAGCGACCAAATTGCGCCGCATATGTTTTTTGACCCGCGTTATTATGTGCGGCAAATGCGACTACCGGTTAAAGGTCAACCCCTCTTGGCACATTTCCTTGAAAGTGGCATTCAAAAAGGAACCTGCCCGCATCCGTTGCTGCATCCCGCGTGGCTTTCGCATGATCCCGAAGTACGCCCAGGCGCGCTCCTACAGTTTCTGACACATCAGGAGATGGGGCGCGATCAAGCCAAAGTGTCAGGCCTTTTTGAGCCTGCGTATTTCTGTAAGGATCAGGACTTGGCGCGCTATATTCTGGCCGCGCCAAACTCGCTTTGGGCGCATCTCATCGAAGGTAATCAAATCGGTCGTGATCCGCATCTTTTGATTTCGGTTGAGCATGTTGTACGGTCTAGACCAGACACATTGAGGACGCAGGAAACAATTGTTCAACTGGTCGCCACGAATAAACTGAGCACTGATACCCATCCGTTGGTTCAAAGAAGCCATATCCTGACCCAAGCGCCTTATGCGGCTAATATTCACGGGAGCATCCTTGAGTTTTTCCTCACGAATGGTGCATCTTTTGCGATTGATCCGCACCCGAATTTCTCGACACAATACTATCTTACGCAATACCCTGATGTCCACGAGCCAGGGGGTAATCCGCTTGAGCATTATTTGAGTTTTGGCCAATTTGAGGGGCGACTCCCGCACCCGATGTTTGAAGGGAATGCCGAGTTTGAAACCGCACAGGCGGATAGTTCCCAAGCGTCGCCGCTCCTTTGGCTTTTATCCCAGGGGACTCCGCATTTTCACTCGGCCCCACATGGCAGTCTGGGAATTCCAACCTTGGGCCGTGAAGCGGCAATTCGTTTCTTTAGGCTTGGGCAAGACAAAGAATCCGCCTCTTTGCTCTATTCATCGCTTCATCACGCCTCAGGTGGCGTTCATCCCACCCTCATTACCGAGGTTGTGCCCTTTAGTGTTGATCCCACAGACGCATCTGAGACGATTGAAATCTACCCTCAGGAAGCTGTCACCCTCCCGCGGCCATCAGTTGCATCCCATACCCATATTGCGCCCTCCAATGGCCAATATCTCGCACCCGCAGCGACAGCTTCGATATATTCGCACGCTACCTTGGTTGCGGGTAACGACGGTTTCTTAACGGATTTTGGTACGTGGGTTGATCACGGTCTTTTAAATTTCGATGTCGAAAAGATGTGTGTGAAGGAGTCCGGAGCCGTCGTGGCTGTGGAGCAGAACAGGATTCTCCTGCGCCGGTATTCGTCAGAAATGATTGTTGAAGACGGGATTTTTGCCTCAGGAACCTACAGCCACAATTATTTCCATTTTATCCTAGAAGTTATTCCACGTGTCATGTTGGCATGTGATATCGCGCCCGCGCATGTGCCGATCCTAACGGATGCCGAAATGCCGTTTCAGCATTATCAAGCGCTGCGGTATTTCTTTCCAAATCGAGAAGTCGTTCGCCTGTCGCGGCATGTCTCTGTGAGCGTCAATAAGCTTTATGTCGGCAGCATGGCAAATATTGTTTCAGACTACTTTAACGAGGGTGAGTCTAGATTCGACACAGTCCGTTATCACCCCAAGATTATCCAGCGGCTCGCTAAGTTTGGGCTCTCTGAGGGATGCCTTGTGGGCGCAAAGCGCCTTTTTCTGGACAACGGAAGTGATGATCAGCGGGTCGCGAACTTTCCGAAAGTCAGGGAGGCGCTTAACCAGCAAGGTTTCGAAAATCATACCTGTGTCGACTTGCAATTCTCCGAACTGTTGCGCCTGTTTGCTCAGGCAGGTGATATCGTTGGCCAGAGCGACGCGCATTTGGCCAACATGCTGTTTGCGCCAAAAGGGGCGCGTGTGTTTGCGCTGCTTTCAAATACACCCGGGACGAATTACTATTATTGGAGCGCGCTCGGTGAATGTCTTGGTTCGCACGTTGTCAATATTGCTGGCCCACGGATCAAAAGTTCCGCAATACGCGGTGTTCAAGGTTTTCAAAGCGTTTACGAAGACTTTTTCGTTCCGGTGCCCCTTGTGACTCCATTTTTCTCTAAAAATACAGCGGAAAAGAGACTTGAGGGCCCCCAGATGTCGGCAATAGATTTGCTCGACGACCTTTTGGAGGCAAATAGCAACGCGGGTGTGCTCACGAGTTCATGGGGCCTTATCTCGAAGCCAACTCCGGAGGGTTTCAGCGACCGGTTGGTCGCAATGCGTCGCCAATTGTTGGACCGTCTTCAGAACGCCTCCCCTGACGAGGTTCAAGATTTATTGAAACACAGATTTTTCACAGATTATTGGGCGAATATCTGGTCGGGTTTCATTGCGTTGCAAGAGCATAATGCAGATGAGCTTGCGGCTATTGAAGACATAAAAGCCTACTTTTCAAAAGCGTCAAAGCAAGTTGCTGGCGATTTGGCCCAGGAGCCTGAGGTCAACGAAGAATTTGCGCGGATGCTTGCACTCGCGATGGTCCTTGTCCCAACTTGGAAGTTGCCTCTGGTTTCTGATTTGAGATGCCTAGAGCCTTCTGTGCAAGATCTATACCTTATGTGGCTGACGGCGCTTACTTATCCGTATCTTGAGGGGGAAGACGCAATTTACGTCGCTTTTGCCACTCGACTGCTGGATTGGCTCGCAGTTCATCTTGATGAAAGCCGGCCAATCAAGCAGCGCGAAAAGATCGCCGAGGTCGCGTCGCGCCTCGATTTAGGGCAAATGTTCCTCATCGATCTGCCCTTCGGTGACGTGCTGTTAGCCCGCAACAGATTGTTGGAGCATCTCGCAGTAGTCAGCGATACACCACCTCGATCAACAGTGCGCCCGATGGATATGTCGCAGGGGCGCATGCGGATAGGCGTTCTATGTCGTACCTTTGTTAAAGGCCCCGACAGTGAGGCTGTTGTCGCATTTTTCAAAAGCTTTGATCGCACTAAGTTTGAGGTTTTCGCTTACTCGATGAATTTTACAGACCGCGTCGTTGCGTCGGACAATAAATTCGACGAATTGTTTGACACCGTAATTGATCACCGCCGAGAGTTTTCAAGTAATGCACATGGGATGCGGGAACGGCTGCTTGCCGACGATCTGGATGTTTTCCTCTATGCGAATGCAACTACTTTTGGTGTAGGCGAACCAGAACTCGCGCTCTTTCATCGCATTGCACCGCTGCAAATGACGTTGAATTCACATGTTCCTATTGCGCCCGGTTTTGCCTCTTTTGACTATTGCCTGACGGGCCTAAGCGATGATCCCAAGTTCGATATTTCAGATGCCGCTCATCCCGAGCGCATTTTGCGGGTGGAGGGGCCGGTCATCAATTACATTAACTCCCTGACCCCGAAGGCCACCAAGGCAATTACACGTGAGACACTTGGCCTTGCCGACGATGACGTCGTTATGATCAACGCTGGGGCCTGTCAAAAAAATCGTAGAGAATTTCTGTTGACGATGTTGCGTGCTTTGGTGCGGGTTCCCAAAGGCAAGTTGCTTTTGGCGCCGTATAACCCCGGATGGGCGGGCCGTAGCCAAGCGTTTGCGTTCAATATTCAAGTTGCGGAGGCGGCCAAGGAGGTCGGCGTCTCCCTTGATCGGATCATAATCCTGAGCGAAATGAGCGTTGCCGAAGCTGAAACCGTTTTGTCCTTGTCTGATATATATTTGTCGTCCTTTCCGCATGGGGGAGCGACGATGACGCATCTTTCTTTGATCTACGGAGTTCCGCCGGTCGTTTTGCGTCGTAGATCCACGCGCTCGATCGACCAATTCCTCGTTGGATCCCTTGGGTTTGAGAAATTGCTTGCCAATACGCCAGATGAATATGTGGAACTGGTTGGAAAGTTGGCGGACGACACCGCAGGGCGTCGGAAGCTTGGAGCCGACATCAAAGCGGCTGCGAAGCATCCGGTATTTGTGGCGAGCGAGGCCTTCTCAAAGTCGATGGAAAAGACAGTCCTCAATTGTTTGGCGGAAATAGAAAAGCGAAGTATTCAAATCGACACGGGTGAGGTCTAGCCGCCACTTTCGAGTTCCTCTCCGCGATCTGCCTCGCAATTTGCCCTAAACACGCGCCTCATCGGTGCGTCGCGTCGCGCCAAGTGTGGGCGCGCCACCCGAGCTCTTCCTAGAAAACGCTGAACCCTCTTACGCGAACCATGCGCCCGAAGCACGGCGCGCGGCAAAGCATGGATTCTTATGTAGTATTCGCCAACTTTTGGCACCGTCAAATCCTATTGCAAGGTTGACAGTGAATTTATTAATGTATACCTAAAAATATACAATGAGGAAAACGTCAGGGAGGACGTAATGAAAAACACATTTATTAAATTCGCAACCGCAACCGCAATGTTGGCTGCCATGGGGGCCGCTGCAACCGCACAAACTGTCTTGAAGTTTAGTCACACAGACAACCCAGGTGGGTCGCGTCAAGCTGCAGCAGAAGTTTTTGCCGAGAAAGTCGCGGAGTATACGGAAGGCCGCTATGAAGTGCGGATTTTCCCTTCAGGCCAACTCGCAAACGACCCAAAAGCGATTGAGCAACTTCAGCTTGGCGGGATCGACTTTACGGTTTCGGCGACGGGGTCCTATGCGTCCCATCTTCCATCCCTCAACTTGACGGCTATGCCGTTTCTCGTGGATTCCTACGAGCAGGGCTGGGAACTTTATGACAACTCCGAGTGGCTAAACGGCGAGTTCGCGAAACTGCCCGAAAAAGGGTTCCGCGTCCTTTCAACATGGGAAGCGGGTTTTCGCAGCTTCACAACCAAAGAACCGTTGAATTCACCTGCCGACGCCGTTGGCGAAAAAATGCGTGTTTTCCCCAACGATATGATCCGTTGGACCATGGAAGCGATTGGGTTTCAAACCGTTGTGATGCCAATCACAGACGTATATCTCGCGATCCAACAGGGTACAGTGAGCGGCCAAGAAAACCCAGTGGATACAATTAAATCCCTGCGTTTCTATGAGGTTGCGCCAAACATCACGTTGACTCGTCACGTGTACAGCCCGCTTCCTTTGACGATTGCTGAAAAAACTTGGCAGTCCTTTTCTGAAGCTGACCAAGCTGCTGTGATGAAGGCAGCCGTTGAATCCGCGGCCTTTAGCCGCGACTTGGTGAAAAACTCGGTTGATAGTCAGTTGGCCGAAATGGTTGAAGCCGGAGCGACGGTCGCTGTTCCTGTGATCGGGCCCTTCCGCGACGCGGTTGCGTCAGTTTACGGCAAAGCGCGCGACGTTTATGGCGCCGAAGAAGTTGATAAGATCTTGGCCGATGCGGAAGCAATCCGCATTGCACTTCCAGCCAACTAAGTCACACAAATAATGTGACAGAGTCGGGGTCTAAGGGCCCCGACTTTTCTCTAAAGGAGGGGTCATGGATTACAGGTCAAAATATCCAGCGGGTTTGCGCCTACTGAGCAAATCAATTGACGGTGTACTTTTTTTGGGTGGAACGGCAATCGTTTCGCTCGTTTTTGTTAACGCGTTTCTGCGCGGGGCTGCTGGATTTGATTTGGCATGGTCCCTTGAAATCACCGCGTTTCTTCTGCTTTGGACGACGTTCCTTGGATGCGCCGCAGCAATCGCACGGGGCGCACATATGCGGGTCACCGAAATTGTTGATAACCTTTTCTCGCTGGTAATGCGTCGCCGCCTCGTTCTTTTCATCGACCTTGTCGTTGCCGCCCTATTGATCAGTTTGATCTACACGGGCTTCTCGATTTCGAGCCATACGTGGGCGCAAAAAACCACGGTCCTCTACTGGCCCGTTGGCCTTTTGTACGCGTCGATGCCGGTGGGAATGGCCTGCACGCTCTTGTTCCACTCTTTTAATATCGCAATTGACATGCGTACTCCGCCAACTGACCCGGATTTGTCATCGAACACCGAGGCCCAAATATGATTCTTCTTTTTGTCGTAGCCGTCTTTCTTGTGACGGTGTTCATGGGGGTTCCGCTTGTTTGGGCGATCCTTTTGACGGCGGTCCTTCCGATCCTTGTTTTCGACTTGGGCTATCCACTTCAAGCGCTCTATCTGAACTTTATCGGCGGTGTTGAACCCAACCACTTCTTGGCGATTCCGTTGTTTATCGTTGCAGGCGAATTGATGAGCCGTGGCGGCGTTGGCCTTCGGATTATCGGTTTTGCGCGGGCGGCTTTTGGCTTCATGCCGGGCGGTTTAGGCATGGTTGTTGTCGGGGCGTCGATGATTTTCGGCGGTATCTCCGGATCAGCGATTGCCGACAGTGCGGCCATTGGCTCCGTCATGATTAAAAACATGGCCAAGGAAGGTTATGACAAGGCGTTTGCAGCGGGCCTCGTGGCCGCAGCAGGCACAATTGGCATCATCATTCCGCCCTCCATTCCGATGCTCATCTATGGCTTTGTTGGCAACGTTTCGGTCGCCGATCTGTTCCTCGCGGGCATGGTCCCCGGTTTGATTTTCGGGCTCGCGTTTATGGGAGTGTGCTTTTACGTCGGGAAATCCACGGGCTGTGATCCGGGGGGGCGCAAAACGTCGCGCAAGGAATTGTGGAGCTCGTTTGTCGGCACGGCACCCGCGTTGTTTATGCCCGTTTTGATCCTTGGCGGGATCTTCACCGGTTGGGTAACCCCCACTGAGGCTGCGGCTTTGGCGGTGGTCTACGGGCTTATCGTAACGATCTTTGTGTATCGCGATTTCCACATTCGCGACCTTCCAAGCCTAATGATTGATGCCTTTGTCACCAGTGCGGTTGTGATGGTTGTGATTGGCGCAACAACTGTTCTTGGATGGCTCATTACGCTTGAACAAATGCCACAAATTCTGGTGGCCTTCGTGCAAGAAGTGTCAACCGGACCTTGGATGTTTTTGCTGATGGTTAACATTGTTTTGTTGATCCTTGGGTTGGTCCTCGACCCTGTACCAGCGATCCTCTTGACTGCGCCCTTGTTTCTTCCAACGGCACAGGCATTTGGCGTCGATCCCGTTCACTTGGGCGTAATTATGACCTGCAATGTTGCGGTTGGCCTGTTCACACCACCTGTTGGGGCCACGCTCTATGTGGCGTCGCGGATCTCTGGTGTGGGCGTACTTTCGATCGCACGGAAAATGGCGCCGATCTATTTGGCGGCCATCACGGCTCTTATGATCGTGACATATTTCCCAGCGGTCTCAATGACAGCCGTTCACTTGTTCCGCTAAGGGATAGGCGACGACTGACTGAGAGAAGGGGTGGGCCGCACAATCGGGCCATGATTGGTCCGCCCCTTTTTGTTTTTAACGAGTAATTGATTACTTGGATTCTTGCATTTCCATGACTTCAATCCCGGCCTCATTGGTGAAGGTCAACGTGGCGTCGCTGAGCGTGTATCCCGTGACCTGAAGGAGCGCTTCGGTAATGTCCCCTTGGAACCTCATATAGGGGTCTTCGCAGGCCATCATGGTCGTTGGCATGTTGGTGGGAAACGTGATCGTGCCCTCGCCGATTTCGGCCTCCCCTCCCAGATTATTGCAGGTGGTTTGGATGGCAAACGCACCGTTTTGCGCAAACTCTACCATCGGTACGCGATCTGCGACGATCACATTGCCGCCAATACTCGTCACAACCCAACTTGTATCTTCAAGGTCCGCGCGCGGGGCCGGCATCCTTTGAACCACAATATCCACTTCGGATGGAGCGTCGCGCGTAATCACCAAATACGCGGATGTGGAGCGAAACAACACCTCGTCCATATGCTCAATTTCCGCATCCACGGAATAGGTAAATCGAGGGTCGATCATGTTGTTGTCATAATCCAACCTGAACGGCTGTGGCACTCCGTTCAACGCGTAGACCTTGGTCGAGAGTTCCATAGATGGCGCATCGGCGCGGGACACATCAAGCAGGCGCACGGTGAGCGTCGCCTCGGGCGGCAGGGCAATGCGCTCAAGGTAGGCAACGGTGCCCGATACCGTTCCTGCAGTTGCGGCGAACGTGCTTAGTGCAACCGTCGCGCATGCGAGGCTTAGCGTCTTGAGGGGGTAATCCATCCGAAAATCCTTTTCTGTGTTTTCATGCCTAAAGATGGGCGTTAAAATTCAAATATCCAGCTTGCCGACGGTATATTCGCAATGTGGTTCACATTAAATGAGACGGATGGAACGACGCGCCTTTTTGCTGAATTTTGGTTTATGCTTTTTGCCTTATGAAATGGGAATAGCTCGGCGCGTCTGGCAATAAACTGCCTTCAGCATCAAATTCTGTGTCCGCATTAAACGCGATTTTTGGCAGGCTTTCAAATTGAGCAATGGTCTGTGCGTGGCCCTCAAGCTCGGACGTTAAACGTGCTTTCAACGCCACTTCATTTGCACCTTCGTGATAGCCGTGAATGCCATGTAAAACCCGAGGCTCAAGGACGTCAAACCCGATATAGCGCAGCGTATAGGCCAAGGGCCACAACAACATTCGGACGTCGCCTTCCTTGCCGTTGAAGGCGCTTTCGGCGGAATTCGCCCCCGTGGTGGCGCAGAAAAGGACGGTTTTCCCTCGGAATATGCCGTTGTCAAAACGTTGGTCGATGGTGTGAAGCGCCCCTTGTACAAAAACCCGATCACACCACCCCTTCAGAATGGCAGGCGGCGCAAACCACCAAATCGGGAAGTGAAAAATGATCCGATCCGCCGCACGGATTTTCGCAATTTCCTGCGCAACATCCTCTGGCAAAGAGTTCGTGTCCGCGGCGGCCTCTTGGGCCTTTAGAACGTCAAAAAAACCGGCCTGTCGGGCGCTGGCATAATTGTCGGCTTTCTCGCTGGGATCGAAGTTCAACGCATAGAGGTCGGACCACATAACCTCGTGCCCCTCGGCCTGTGATGCTTGCGCACTGGCCTGTGCCCAGCTGCTGTTGAAGGACTGTTTTTCTGGATGGGCAAGTACAATCAGGGTGCAGGGCATGAAAGCGGTCCTAGTGTCATCAAAGGCGAATTGAGAGGTTCATTTGGCGGTCGTATAGGTAAGCGTATGGAATCTAAATTTTGCGCGTCCCTGCTTGTCTGACGACTTCGGCGATTTGGGCGAGTTGATCGGACAATGGGTTGGTTTTACGCCAAACCATGCCGATGGTCCGCGAAGGGCGGGGCGCGGCTAGACGGAACACCGTAACCGCTGCGGAGCTTGTCTCGATTGGAACAGCCATTTCGGGAATCAGGGTCACGCCGATGCCCGCCCCAACCATCTGGACCAATGTCGACAGGGAACTCCCCTCCATGAGGTCACGCGGCATGGTCGACGACATCTTGCAAAAGGAAATGGCCTGATCGCGAAAACAATGGCCTTCTTCAAGCAAAAGCAGCCGCATTTCGCGTAACATTGCAGAGTTTGGAACCGGTAAATCGGCGTCTTTTAGGGGCCGCATCAAAACGAATTCTTCCTCAAAGAGGGTCTCCTCATGCAAGGACGGTTCGGAAATCGGGAGGGCGACGATGGCAGCATCCATGCGGCCTCCGACCAGATCCTCAATCAGTTTTTGGGTTACCGCTTCGCGAGGGCGCAGGTCCAATCCGGGGTACTGACGGAAAAGTTCTTTGATGACATCGGCCAAAAGATACGGCGCGACGGTTGGGATGACTCCGATCCGAAGCCGTCCAATGAGTGGGGTTTGTGACGCCCGCGCCATATCTTCAAGCTCGTCAACTGACCGTAGAATATCGCCCGCACGTTTTGCAAATTCCTCGCCAAAACTGGTTAGGCGAATTTGCCGCGCGCCGCGTTCGACCAGCGGAGTGCCGATCAATTGCTCCAGTTCTTTGATCTGAACGGAGAGGGCAGGCTGGGAAATGGCGCAGGACTCAGCTGCGTGCCCAAAGTGGCCAAATCGCGCGAGGGCATCGAAATAACGCAGATGTTTCATAGAGAGTCGACTCATTAGAAAATACTATCATTGGGTTTAGAAAATGCAATTTGTATTATGGTTCTGGTCTGCTAGCTTTAGATGGAATGGATAGTTTCAGGGCGAGTTCTTCGAGCTACTCGCCTTGTCACGTAATTCAAGTAACGCGGCTTCTGACGGAGGAAAACATGGACGGTAATGATAAAGATACGGTCGGCAAGTGCCCTGTGATGCACGGCGGAAATACGGCTTCGGATAAGTCGGTTATGGCGTGGTGGCCCAATGCGCTGAACCTCGGCATTTTGCACCAGCATGATTCCAAAACCAACCCGATGGGTGCGGATTTTGAGTACCGTGAAGCCGTAAAAAGCCTTGATGTAGAGGCGTTGAAAAATGACGTTCATGCCCTGATGACGGACAGCCAAGAGTGGTGGCCTGCCGACTGGGGGCATTATGGTGGCCTGATGATCCGCATGGCTTGGCATTCGGCGGGAACGTACCGCCTTGCCGACGGTCGCGGGGGCGGTGGAACGGGCAATCAACGTTTCGCACCGTTGAATTCTTGGCCCGATAACGTCAGCCTCGATAAGTCACGTCGCTTGTTGTGGCCGATCAAAAAGAAATACGGCAATAAATTAAGCTGGGCTGACCTGATGATCCTTGCAGGCACAATTGGCTATGAATCCATGGGGTTGAAGTCGTTTGGATTTTCCTTTGGGCGCGAAGATATTTGGCAGCCTGAGATCGACACTTACTGGGGTTCGGAAAACGAATGGTTGGCCGCGAGTGACAACCGTTATGAAAACCTAGAAGACCCTTCCACGATGGAAAACCCGCTTGCCGCCGTGCAGATGGGCTTGATCTATGTGAATCCCGAAGGCGTGAACGGCACCCCCGATCCGCTCAAAACCGCGCTACATATCCGCGAAACCTTTGCTCGCATGGCCATGAATGACGAAGAAACCGTGGCCCTTACGGCGGGTGGTCACACGGTGGGCAAGACCCACGGTAATGGCGACGCAAGCCTCTTGGGCGACGCGCCGGAAGGGGCTGGCATTGAAGAGCAGGGCATGGGTTGGAAAAATCCGGTAGGCAAAGGCGTGGGCCGCGAAACGGTCTCGAGCGGAATTGAAGGGGCGTGGACGACAAACCCAACCAAGTGGGATAACGGCTATTTCGAGATGCTTTTCGGGTATGAATGGGAGCTAAAGAAAAGCCCTGCAGGCGCGTGGCAATGGGAGCCAATCAACATCAAAGAAGAGCATATGCCTGTTGATGTCGAAGACCCGACGATCCGCTGTATGCCCATCATGACCGACGCCGACATGGCGATGAAAATGGACCCGACCTATCGCGCAATCTCAGAGAAATTTGCCAAGGATCCCGCGTATTTTTCCGAAACTTTCGCACGCGCTTGGTTCAAGCTCACCCACCGCGATATGGGCCCCAAAACCCGTTACCTCGGTCCCGACGTCCCACAAGAAGAGTTGATCTGGCAGGACCCAGTTCCCACAGGGCAAACGGACTATGATGTTGAGGCAGTTAAGGGCCGTATCGCAGCGAGCGGTTTGACCCTGAGCGAAATGGTCTCGACAGCATGGGACAGCGCGCGGACCTATCGCGGCTCGGACATGCGCGGCGGTGCAAATGGTGCGCGCATTCGCCTCGCACCTCAAAAAGATTGGGAGAGCAATGAGCCTGTGCGTTTGGCGAAAGTGCTGGGTGTGCTTGAAGGCATTGCTGCAGAAAGCGGTGCAAGTCTTGCGGATGTCATTGTCCTCGCAGGGAATGTCGGCGTCGAGCAAGCGGCTAATTCTGCGGGATATCCGGTGTCGGTTCCTTTCGCTTCAGGGCGTGGAGATGCCACGGACGAGATGACCGATGCCGAGTCTTTTGATGTTTTGGAACCGCTGGCCGATGGCTATCGCAACTGGCTCAAGAAAGACTACATTGTTAGCCCAGAAGAATTGATGTTGGATCGCACGCAACTCATGGGCTTAACGGCCAATGAAATGACGGTCTTGGTTGGTGGCATGCGGGCTATGGGCACCAACTATGGCGGTTCAAAACACGGTGTGTTCACGGATCGCGCTGGTGCCCTTACGACGGATTTCTTCGTAAATCTGACGGATATGGCCAATTCGTGGCATCCGGTGGACGGAGGCACCTATGAGGTTCGCGACCGAACTTCGGGCAAAGTGAAGTGGACCGCGACACGCATGGACCTCGTGTTTGGCTCCAATTCCATCCTGCGCTCCTACGCTGAAGTCTATGCGCAGGATGATAATTCCGAGAAGTTTGTGATGGATTTTGTCGCAGCTTGGGTGAAGGTTATGAATGCGGATCGCTTTGATATAGCTTAATAAAACGGCATCCTTGGGCGGGTATTGCGCTCGAGGATGCCCCTTCATTGCACTTAGTCTAGCGTTTGGCGATACCGTTTGAGCGCAATCGCGACGATCACCAACATGATAATGCTGATGTTCGTGAGATCACCCAGAATATCGCTAATGTCGGCCCCTTTGAGCATGACCTTGCGCACGAGACGCAAGAAATGCGTCGCGGGGATCGCATTGCCAATCATCTGCGCCCACACGGGCATGGCGGCAAAAGGGAACATGAATCCCGAGAGAAGGATCGTTGGCAATAGCGTGAAGAACGAGATTTGCATGGCCTGCATTTGGCTGCGCGCGACCGTCGAGATCAGGAAGCCAAGCGCAAGATTGACGACGATATAGAGGTTAAACCCCACAAAAAAGGCGAAGGGCGATCCGATGAAAGGCACGCCAAATAACACCTGCGACGCGATCAAGAAAACCACGGTCTGAACATATCCAACCAAGACATACGGGAGGATTTTTCCGAGCATCACTTCGAGGGGCCGCACAGGAGTCGCAATCAGCGTTTCCATGGTGCCCTTCTCGGTTTCGCGAACAATCGCGACCGCCGTGATCATCACCATCGTCAGCGATAATATGACCCCCAAAAGACCGGGGACAATATTGATTGAGGTGTTGCCCTCGGGGTTATATTGCCGATGAACCACAACGCTAATTGGCGGTTGGGCTCCGGCGGCATAGCGCAGGGGGCCAGTCAGCGTCTGCGCCATCGCGATGTCAATAATACCCCCCATCGCCGACGCCCCACCCCCGACCGCAGCGGGATCAGAGGCGTCGGCGGACAGGAGTATTTCGGGGGAAAATCCACGTAAAATATCTCGCTCAAAGTTGGGGGGCACCACCACCAAGAAATTCGCCGATCCGTCGCGCAGCGCCTTGTCGCCTTCTTCGCGGCTGGTCACGATGCCCTGAAAATCAAAATAAGTGGACGATTTCATGCCCATAAGGATCGCCCGCGTCACTGGCCCTTCGTCCGACATTTCAACGAGCGTTGGAAGGTTATGAGGATCGGAGTTGATCGCGTAGCCAAAGATAAGGAGTTGCATGATCGGAACGCCGATCATCATCACAAAGGTGATTTTGTCGCGCCGCATCTGGACGAATTCCTTTGCCAGAACAGCCCATAACCGCGCAGGTGAGAACGACCATTTCATGGTTTGGCCCCACTGAAATTGTCGTCAACGCCGGTCATCAGATAGATGAAAGCTTCTTCCAGCTCGGCCTCTTTTTGAACCCAGGTGTATATATTTTCGGTGTTGTATCGCGCCGCGAGTGCTTTGAGTTTTGCCTCATCTGTCCCCGACACATGCAAAACGGCGCCAAAGCGGGCGACCTGACCAACATCGGCATCCTGCCGGAGTAAGGCTTCAAGGTCCGAAATTTCAGGGCCCGTGACGCGCCACGTATAGAGGCCGATCATGCGCGGAATGTCATGCGCGGGCCCTGCGATAAGTTTTTTCCCATAGGCGATGTAGGCGATGAAATCGCATTGCACCGCTTCGTCCATGTAGTGGGTTGAAACGAGAACGGTCACGCCTGCTGCCGACAGGGAGCGTATTTCATCCCAAAAATCGCGCCGCGCTTTTGGGTCGACACCGGCCGTGGGTTCATCGAGCAACAATAGGGTGGGTTTGTGGATCAAACATGCCGCCAGCGCCAAACGTTGCTTCCACCCGCCCGACAACGTGCCCGCCAATTGGTTTGCACGGTCAGCGAGGCCTAAGTCGCTCAATGCCTCTTGTACACATTTCTTGCGGTTCTTAATCCGGTACATTCGCGCCATAAAATCGAGGTTTTCACGGATCGTCAGGTCCTCGTAAAGCGAGAACCTTTGGGTCATATATCCCACGTTTTCTTTGATGCTGCCTTGTTGCGACAGGATATCAAACCCAAGGCAGGTACCCGCGCCCTCATCCGGCGTGAGCAACCCGCACATCATACGGATTGTCGTGGTTTTGCCCGAACCATTGGGGCCAAGAAAGCCGTAAATAGCCCCCTTGGGTACCTCCATATCAAAGCTGTCCACCACCCTTCGCCCGCCGAAAACCTTGGTCAGGCCTGTAACGGATATGGCAAATGGTTGGGTCAATCGCGTGGCCTTAACGTGAGGGGTTGTCCGGGCAAAACATCACCCGCATTCTCCAGTATAGCTTCGGCCCGAAACACCAGCCGCGACCGCTCCTCGCGACTGTAAATGATGGGAGGCGTGTATTGC
The DNA here is from genome assembly GCF_041205405.1 of Falsihalocynthiibacter sp. S25ZX9. NCBI lineage: Bacteria > Pseudomonadati > Pseudomonadota > Alphaproteobacteria > Rhodobacterales > Roseobacteraceae > Falsihalocynthiibacter > Falsihalocynthiibacter sp. S25ZX9. The sequence continues at coordinate 13,104 of NZ_JBGFCD010000014.1, read as the reverse complement.
GGCGTCGCGGCAAGGCGCGTCAGATGCGCGGTGATTTCGTCAGGGCAACCACTGCAGGCGACATCAAAAATTTCGCCTAACGACACACTGGCGCGCTCGCCTTCAGGGATGAAAAACAAAGCCTTCAAGCTTGCCGGAGGGAGGATCGAGACGACCGGAGCACCTGCCAAAGCAACTTCGCCCTGCTCGTAAAACACCTTGTCAACACGCCCACCAATCGGAGCTGTGACGGTGGTGTCATTCAGGGCGGATCGGGCGCCTTCAAGTTGGGCGAGGGCGGCGTCATGGGTGGCTTCGGCGGCTATCCTTTGGGAAACCCGCGCAGGCAATTCGGCGACGTGTAGTTGTGCTTCAAACTGGGCGACACGTGCGTTGGCCCCTTGTAACAAAGCCGTATCGGTATCGACGCGGGCTTGCGAAACGGACCCCGTCTGGGACAAGCGTTGGGTGCGCTCCAATGTCGATTGGGCAAGGCGTTGATCCACCTTGGCGGAATCAAGCGAGGCGTGGATCACGGCGATCTCTTCGTCACGGCTTCCTGTCGCTAGATTTTCCAGATTTGCTTGCGCGACAGCAACTTGGGCCTGCGCCGCATGTAAGGCCGCGGTCTGGTGGCTGTCGTCGATTTGAAACAGCGTCTCAAGCGCAGAAATGGACTCGCCTTCTCGCGTGCGCATATTCACAATCCGACCCGCGACAGCAGACGCAACATAGACGTAATCACCCTCAGCATAGCCGTTATATTCCAAAACAACGGGCTCCCCAAAACTTGGAAAAATGGCGTTGATGATGACGATCAGCCAATTCGGAAGGGAGTTCATCTCGCTATCCTTTCTGGGGTTCGAGGCCTGCGTTTAGGATCAAAAGGTGGTTCTCAATTAGGTGGTCCAAATGAAATCCACCCTCTGGTTCGATCCCGAATATTTCGTAAAAAATGATGTGTGCGAGGATTGGTCCGATCACAGTTCGCGCGGTTAGTTCGGGGTCGATGGGCCGAATATGGCCTCCTTCGACACCCTGCGCCAAAAGCGTCGAAAGGGCGGGAATGGCGCGGTCTAAAACGGCGGTGCGAAATAGCGTGGCAATCTCTGGGGCTGCGGGAGCTTCATGGATTACGATCAAGGGGACGGCTCGGTTGCGTTTGTCCGTCAAGACCTTCCCCATCATTCGTAAGAATTGCTCAATAGCCGGGCGGGGATCCCCTTGATGACGCGAAATATTGTCAAATAGAGCATCCGTTAAGGGTGCGATTGTGCGATTTACTAGGCCCGCAAGTATGGCCTCTTTGGAGGGGAAATACAGGTAGACGGCCCCCTTGGAAATACCCGCGCGTTGGGCGACCTGATCTACACTTGTTCGTGCAAACCCTTGATCAATAAAGAGGGCAAGGGCCGCATCCAAAACCTCATCTGGGCGTGCGTTTGCACGTCGGCGAAACTTTGGTTCTGGTTTCTCTGATGGGGACATGTGAAAATTTTAACTGACTTTGCGGTCAGTAGCAAGAACTTTCCAAGTTAGGCATAGTGATCGTGGATGCATTTGAAAGCGCCTCAAAACATCGGGTTGTGACTGCTAGAAATCTAAACTAAGCATTGCCCCAACGAATGTTTGTCCACGTACTTGTGGCCAGACACCATATTTTATCCGTCGGGGGGCCCATTAGGGCTGAGAGGTGCTTGCACCGACCCGTCGAACCTGATCCGGGTTATACCGGCGTAGGGAACGGGTACTTTGCGCAAATCTCGCGCAGACTCTTTCTTTCGCTGGCATGCCCCAACTCGATGGAGATGCGCCAGTGACAATGACCACCCCAATTGCCCTCACGATTGCAGGTTCAGACAGCGGCGGCGGTGCCGGTGTGCAAGCTGATCTTAAGTCAATGTCCGCAAATGGGTCGTTTGGGACCAGCGTAATTACAGCCATTACAGCGCAAAACACGACATCCGTAACTGCCGTCCATGAAGTGCCCGCAGATGTTGTTACTGCGCAAATCAAGGCCGTGCTTTCGGATATTCAGGTCGGTGCAATCAAACTTGGGATGCTGTTCTCGACCGCGATCATTGATGCCGTCGCGCAAGGCCTTGCCGATTTTAAAGGCCCCATCGTTGTTGATCCCGTGATGATCGCCAAATCCGGCGACGCGCTTTTGCAGAACGCGGCGATCGAAGCAATGGTTGCGGAAATTCTCCCCCTCGCCGCGCTCCTTACCCCCAACCTGCCAGAAGCCGCCCGTCTTTTGCGCGAACCTCAAGCGCGCACATTGGCGGAAATAACCTCGCAAGGCCTGCGGCTTTTGGGCATGGGGCCGAGCGCGGTTTTGATGAAAGGTGGTCATGCCGAGGGCGATACCTGTACCGATATTTTGATCGAGGCTGGTGGTAGGGTGACGACGCTTTCTGCGCCCCGCATTGTTACGCGAAATACGCATGGCACAGGGTGCACCTATTCTGCTGCAATTGCGGCAAACCTGTCCAAGGGGCTGGATTTGCATTCCTCCGTGGTCGCCGCGCATAGCTATTTGCAAGGAGCAATCGCCGCCGCGGATCAGTTGCAAATTGGCAAGGGGCACGGCCCCGTTCATCACTTTTATGGACAATGGTAATGCCTGAAATCACGATCATCGGCGCGGGCGTCGCGGGCCTGTGTGTGGCGCGCGCCTTGTTGGATCGCGGCGCCCATGTCACGGTTATTGATCGCCACGCCACCCCGGGGCCACAGGCTTGCTCATGGTGGGCGGGCGGGATGCTTGCCCCATTTTGCGAGGGTGAAAGCGCCGAAGAACCCGTGATCCGACTTGGCCAAGAGGCCGCCAACTGGTGGGAAGCGAAAACGCAGACCGTACATCGCAACGGTTCGCTCGTGGTTTCACCCTCGCGCGACAAAGCGGACCTGACCCGATTTGCACGACGCACGACCAACTTTCGAGAGGTCACTTCGGACGAAATCTCCACGTTAGAGCCTGATTTGGCCGACCGTTTCACCAATGGGCTTTACTTCGAAAGCGAGGCGCATCTGGCTCCTCGCGAAACTTTGGCGCGATTGCAGGCAAGTCTGGTGGCGGATGGCGCGGTGTTTGAACAGGCCGAAGCCGACCCCGAGGATTTTGCCCAGCGAGGCCTAACCATTGATTGTCGAGGGTTTCAGGCCCGCGATCAGATCGCTGATCTGCGCGGAGTCAAAGGCGAAATGCTTGTGCTCTTCTGTCCCGAAGTCACCTTAAGCCGCCCCATCCGCCTTCTGCACCCACGCGTCCCGCTTTATATTGTCCCGCGCGGCGACGGCGTTTTCATGCTGGGCGCAACGATGATTGAAGGCCGCGCAGGCAAGCACGTCACCGCCCGCGCGCTGCTCGAACTGCTGAGCGCAGCCTATGCTCTGGCGCCCGCCTTTGGCGAGGCCGAGGTATTGGAAATTGGCGTCGATAGTCGCCCTGCATTTCCCGACAACCTGCTGCGCATTCGCCGTGAGGGAAACCTTATCCGCGCCAACGGCCTGTATCGGCATGGGTTCCTATTGGCCCCCGCGTTGGCGCGCATGGTGGCGGAATTAATCTTTGATAACAAACAGCCGGAGGTAATGGATGAAACTTCAAATTAATGGCGAACCCGTGGACATTCAGATTGGCACGTTAGCAGATCTGCTGGAGGCCCGAGGGTTTGGGGAAGCTAAAGTTGCGACTGCTGTGAACGGCCAATTTGTTCCCGCCTCCGCCCGTGCCGATTTCGCGATCTCCGACGGCGATAGGATCGAAGTCCTTGCCCCGATGCAGGGGGGATAAAGGATGCGTGATTTTTATGGCACGACCCTTGCCAATGGTTTCATGCTCGGCACCGCGCAATATCCGTCCCCTGCGATCTTAGCAGATGCGTTTAAGCGGAGTGGGGCGAGTGTCGCGACGGTTTCGCTGCGCCGCGAGAGCGGACAGGATCGGGCGGGGCAGGATTTCTGGCGTCTGATCCGTGACCTTGGCGTGCATATCCTTCCCAATACCGCGGGCTGCCACAGCGTCAAAGAGGCCGTCACGACCGCTCATATGGCTCGCGAAGTTTTCGACACAAAATGGATCAAGCTCGAAGTGATTGGCGAAGAGGACACGCTGCAACCTGATGTTTTTGGGCTGGTCGAAGCTGCCCGTATTCTTAGCGAGGACGGCTTTCAGGTTTTCCCTTACACCACCGAAGATTTAGTCGTCGCGGATAGGTTGCTCCATGCGGGCTGCGAGGTTTTGATGCCTTGGGGCGCGCCGATTGGGTCGGGCTTGGGGTTGAATAATATTTTTGGATTACGGGCGATGCGAGCCCATTTTCCGGATGTGCCCTTGGTGATCGATGCGGGGCTTGGCCTGCCTTCCCAAGCGGCACGCGCAATGGAGCTTGGGTTTGATGCTGTGCTCTTAAACACGGCCGTTGCAAAAGCGGGCGACCCCGCCGCGATGGCCGAAGCATTCGCCACCGCGATACGCGCCGGACAGATTGCAGTGATTGCCGACCCGATGGAGCCACGCGACATGGCTGCGCCCTCAACCCCCGTTATCGGAAAGGCGTTTCTCGAATGAAGCTTGATCGATTTTACCCCATTTTTGACAGCGCGGACTGGCTCGAACGCCTCGTCCCATTGGGAATCAAACTGGTGCAATTGCGAATGAAGGATGCAAGTGCAGACCACCTTCGCGCCCATATCAGGCGGGCGAAATCCGTCTGTGCGGATCATGGTTGCACGCTGGTCATCAACGATCATTGGCGCCTCGCGATTGATGCGGGGTGTGATTATATCCATCTGGGGCAGGAGGACCTTGAGGACGCGGATATCGCGGCCATTCAAGCAGCTGGCATGCGCCTCGGGATCAGCACCCACGACAAAGCGGAACTGGCCCGCGCCCTTGAACTTCGCCCGAATTACATCGCCCTTGGGCCCATCTATCCGACCATCCTCAAAAAGATGAAATGGCATGAACAGGGCATTGAGAAACTAACGACATGGCGCACCCTAATTGGGGATACGCCCCTGATTGCGATTGGCGGAATGCGTATTAATCGCGCGGCGGGGGCCTTTGACGCTGGTGCGGATGTTGTGGCCGCCGTCACCGATATTACGTTAAATGACAGTCCCGAAGACCGCGTCCGCGCTTGGTTGGCGGCAACACGATGAGCAGATACGCGCGCCAGACCGCCCTTCCCGAAATCGGCGAGGCTGGGCAGGCCGCCTTACGTGCGGCGCGGGTGCTGGTTGTGGGCGTTGGCGGGCTTGGTACGCCTGTGCTTCAGTATTTGGTGGGGGCCGGCATTGGGCACCTCACCCTTGTTGACGGCGATGTTGTCTCGCTGTCAAATCTTCACAGGCAAACGCTTTTTCGAGAAGAGGATGTGGGGCTATTAAAGGCAAAAGTGGCCGAAGAGACCCTTCAACGGCTGAATGCCGATTGCGAAATTAGTTGCGTTACCTCCGCGCTCACTCCCGCAAATGCGCAGCACCTTGTCGCGCAGAGCACCCTTGTTTTGGATTGCGCGGATAGTTTCGCCGCAAGTTACACACTTTCCGATATTTGCCACGCGACAAGGGTTCCTTTGATCAGCGCCTCAGTGCTTGGGTTCGCGGGATATGTGGCGGGGTTTTGCGGCACCGCTCCATCCTTGCGGGCAGTATTCCCCGACCTGCCAGACCGCGCAGCAACCTGTGCAACCGCAGGCGTCATGGGGCCTGTCGCTGGCATGATCGGCGCCGCCCAAGCCCAGATGGCCATAAGTTATCTAACTGGGCAATCCCCGTCTCCCCTCGGCCAACTCCTCAGCTTTGATATGCAAAATTTCCGCACGGGTGGCTTCCGATTTGATAGCGCCCCAGAGCCAAGGGCTGACCTTGGGTTCATCGCGGCATCGGATATTTCCCCGACTGATTTTGTGGTGGAGTTGCGCGACGCAACAGAAGCCCCAATCCCCGTCACGCAAACTGCAAAGCGCCTTACCGTCGCGGAGTTTGCAGACCAAAAACCCACGCCAATCGCGGGCCAGCGCGCAGTTTTCACCTGCCGGTCTGGTTTGCGCGCATGGCAAGCCGCCACTCACCTTCGGACCTACTGGACCGGAGAAATATCCCTCATTGCAATGGGCGACACGCCACATACCGAAAGGCAGACCACATGAAATTAACCTCCCTAACCACCGCATTTACCCTCGCGGCCACCCCCATTATGGCCGCAGATCAAATGACGTTGCTGCTTGATTGGTTTGTGAATCCCGATCACGGCCCCATCATTGTCGCCCAAGAAATGGGGTATTTTGCGGATCAAGATTTGGAGGTGAACATTATTGCCCCAGCCGACCCGTCCGATCCCCCGAAACTTGTTGCTGCTGGCAAGGCGGATTTGGCGATATCCTATCAACCGCAACTGCACCTCCTCATTCATGAGGGACTGCCGCTGCAACGGGTTGGCACGCTTGTTGCGACGCCATTGAACTGCCTCCTAGCGCTGGCGGATGGACCGATCAAATCGCCAGCGGACCTCGCAGGCAAGAAGGTTGGCTTTTCTGTGGGCGGCGTTGAAGAGGCGGTGATGGGGGCGATCCTGAACCACAACGGACTGACCCTAGATGATGTCGAAATGGTCAATGTGAACTGGTCGTTGTCGCCCTCGCTTATGTCTGGGCAAGTTGATGCGGTCATCGGCGCGTATCGGAATTTTGAGTTGAACCAAATGGAAATCGAAGGCGTCGAGGGCAATTGCTTTTTCGTCGAAGAAGAGGGCCTGCCCGCCTATGATGAGCTGATTTATGTGGCCAACCCCGACACGATGGACAAAGAGATGATCGCTCGCTTCTTGGCCGCAACCGAGAAAGCGACGCAGTATATCGTCAATCATCCTGAAGAAAGCTTTGAGGTTTTCGCGAGCACCTCCGCCGAATTGCAAGACGAGTTAAACGCCCGCGCTTGGGTTGATACATTCCCGCGTTTTGCGTTGCGCCCAACGGCGATGGATGTGGGCCGTTATGCGGCGTTTGAAGCTTTCCTGAATGAAGCGGGACTGATCCCCTCGCAGAACCCTGTTTCAAAAATCGCCATCGATGTGACAGCGAAATGATAGCGCCGGATTATGGTAAAACCTTCGCGCTTTGGCGCGAGGGGGCCGCGGAACCGTGGCAAGATTATACCCGCCACGCCTTTGTCGAAGGCTTGCGCGACGGGTCTTTGCCGCGCGAAGCGTTTGTGCAGTACCTCATTCAGGACTATGTGTTTCTCGTTCACTTCTCGCGCGCGTGGTCCCTTGCTGTGGTCAAATCCGAAACGCTTGAGGAAATGAAGGTTTGCGCTGCGACCGTTGACGCACTTGTTAATCACGAGATGTCGCTTCACGTGTCGGTTTGCGCCACCGAAGGGATTGACGAAGCCAAGCTTTTTAACGCGACCGAAGCCGTCGAAAACCTTGCCTACACGCGCTATGTTTTGGATGCGGGCCTGCAGGGGGATTTCCTAGATTTGATGGCAGCCTTGGCGCCCTGCGTTATGGGGTATGGCGAAATTGGCCTGCGGTTGGCCGAGAGCAAAGCTCCCGACACGCCATATGCCGATTGGATCAACACCTATGCCGACCCCGGATATCAGTCGGTTTGCACCAGCGTTGGTTCCATGATCGATGGTGCCGTCGCGCGGCGAATTGGGAAACTCGCAATGTCGCCACGCCGTGATGCTTTACAGGATCGCTTTTCTATGGCCACGACTCTTGAGGTTGGTTTCTGGCAAATGGGCCTCAGCACTCAATGACGATTCCCCCAAGCATACGCCTCGCGGGGAAGCACCGTATCGATGGGAAGCTGTTGTTCGATGCGGACCTCTCCTTGCCCGCAGGCCAATGGACGTGCTTACTCGGGCGGTCGGGTGTCGGAAAATCGACCGTGTTGCGGCTGATCCTTGGGCTGGAAACGGGGGGACAGTTTGACGGCACAATCGAGGCCTCGGATGGTTTGAGCCTCGCTGGACGTATCAGCTATATGGCGCAATCGGACCTGTTGTTGCCGTGGTTGTCCGTTCTGGAAAATATCTGCATTGGTGCCCGCTTGCGGGGAGAAACTCCCGATTATTCCCGTGCAACTGCCCTATTGGAACGGGTTGGCCTCGCAAAACACATCACGCAGAAACCGACCTCTTTATCGGGCGGGATGCGCCAGCGTGCGGCTCTCGCGCGTACGCTTATGGAAGATCGGCCCGTTGTCTTTTTGGACGAGCCATTCTCGTCGCTTGATGCCGGAACCCGCGCGGATATGCAGGAGTTGGTCGCGGAAGTTATGGCGGATCGTACCATTTTACTCGTCACACATGATCCCGCCGAAGCGGCCCGATTGGCCGATCAGATCATCATTCTGTCCGCGCAAAACGCAACGGTTTGGCCAACCCCTGATACGCCCGCATTGCGGGAAATTAACGATCCACAAACGCTCTCCTGCCAAGCCCGCTTGTTGGCCTATCTGCGCGAGGTGCCGGCATGAGGCGACGCGATATCCTTTTTGCGGTCTTGCTTGGTCTCGCTTTGTGGCAAGCTGCGGTGTTGCTTACACATGCTCCGCATTATATTTTGCCTTCCCCTTGGCGCGTGGCAAAGGCCGCCTATAAAAGCCGCGTTATCCTTGCGGAAAATGCGTGGATTACGAGCGTTGAAGTCTTGCTTGGTCTTATCCTTGGATCGGTGTTGGGCGCGTTAACCGCAATCCAGTTAACGCTTTCAAAAACCTCAGAGCGGCTAATCTTGCCGCTGCTTGTGTTCACGCAAGCCGTACCCGTTTTCGCGCTCGCGCCGTTGCTGACCCTTTGGTTTGGCTATGGTATGGGGTCGAAAATCGTCATGGCGATCCTCATTATTTACTTTCCCGTAACCACGGCGTTTCATGACGGCCTGACCCGCATTGACGGGGGATACCGTGATTTGTCGGTTTCGATGGGGGCGGGAAAATTCCACTTCATGCGGTACGTGCAAATTCCAAACGCGCTGCCAAATCTAGGCACCGGACTTAAGCTGGCCGCGGTATATGCCCCAATCGGCGCGGTGATCGGCGAATGGGTTGGCGCTTCCAAAGGGCTTGGATACCTCATGTTATTGGCCAATGGCCGCGCTAAGATCGACTTGATGTTCGCAAGTCTCATTGTGCTGGCCTGTTTGACGGTTCTCCTCCACATTACCGTTGGTAATCTGGCTGCACGCTTAACAAGGTATGCGGAGGGGACGACACACCACACGTGACGGCACTCGAAAATCCGAACGCTCTATAGAGGCCAGACGATCAGAATCGTCGGCATTGCGACCGCCACAACCAGCACCTCAAGCAGGAAGCCCATACGCCAGTAATCGCCAAACCGATATCCGCCAGGTCCAAGGATGATGGTGTTGTTTTTGTGCCCGATCGGGGTGAGAAAGGCGCAAGAGGCGGCCACTGCGACGGTCATAAGCCACGCATCCGGATTTGTGCTGGTTGCCGCAGCCATCCCCATCGCAATCGGGGCGGCGATCAGTGTAGTTGCGACATTGTTCAGGAAATCTGACAGGGTCATAGTCACAATCATCAATGCAAGAAGCGAGACCCAAGCGGGGAAGCCGTCCGTTATAGAAAGAATTTGTGAAGCGATAAGTTCTGCGCCGCCAGAATTTTCAAACGCTTCTGCAAGCGGGATAAGGCTCGCCAAAAGAACGATAACTTTCCATTCGATGGAATCGTAAACATCGCTGCCCGACACGAGTCCAATCGCGACCAAGGCAATGACCGCGGCCGCAAGGGCAACCGGAAGCGCAACCCAACCCAAAACGGCGGTGCCAATTGCCGCTAAAAATATCCCAATTGAGAGGCCCGCTTTAGAGCGTTGAACAACTTGGGTCTTGCGCCCTTCAAGGGGAAGAACCCCCAGAAAGGCCGCCGCAGCCGCGTTTCGCTCGGGTGCGCCGAGAAGTAAAAGCACGTCCCCCGGTCTGATCGTCAACAGGCGCACCCTGTCTGTAAAACGGCGCCCATTACGCGAGACTCCTAAGAGGGTGACAGATTGGGAGTACAGGAGCTTCAATCCCCGCGCAGTGCGTCCCGCAATCCGCGCACCTTCCGGGACGATGGCTTCAGTGAGGGCCAAGCCGCCCGATGCGACGCCACCTGAATGCTTTTCGGAGCCTGAAAACTCTAGGTCGCTTTTCCCCAGAAAGGTTTCAATAGATTTCGTTTCCCCCTCAACGACAATAAAGTCGCCAGCCCGTATTTCCTGCGAGGCTGCAAACCCGGGCAAGCGTTTCCCGCGCCGCACCAACCCCAGAATATGCAAATCATGTTCTTCCGCGAGCGGGTACAGGTCGCCGACGGTAGACGTGGTTTCCATGGATTTATCGCCGACGCGCAGTTCGGCGATGTAGCGGCCCTTGGCGAACTCGCCTTCTTGTTCAAAAGCCCCTTCGCGTTTGGGCAGCAACCGCCACCCGATGAGGGACACAAAGGCAATCCCCGCGACGGCGACCGTCAGGCCGACAGGGGCAAAATCAAACATCCCAAACGGCGCGCCAAGCACGTCCTCGCGGTAAGCGGCGATGACAATATTCGGCGGCGTCCCGATCAGGGTTATCATTCCTCCAAGAATAGTCGCAAAAGATAGGGGCATCAGCGACTTACTGACCGTACGTTTTGCCTTGGCGGCGGCGTCGATGTCGAGCGGCATCAACAGCGCCAGCGCGGCCACATTGTTAATAACCGCCGACAAACCAGCGCCGACGACTGCCATAACTGCGATATGCAGCGGTAGGGGGCGTTCGGAGTCCAAAACGCGTTCTGCAAGTTTTTCGATGGCGCCCGACCCAACAAGGCCGCGTGACACAATTAGGACTAAGGCAATGATGGCGACGGCCGAATGACCGAAGCCGGAAAAGACATCCTCGGTCGGCACCAGCCCCAAAATGGCGGCGAGCACGAGGGCTCCGAATGCGACGAGGTCATAGCGGATACGCCCCCAGACAAGCAGCACAAAAAGGACAGCGAAAATCGCAATAATCAGGGTCTGGTCAGATGGCATTAGGCAATACTTCTCTCTGTTGAGCGCTTGATGATAGTCTTACCATCAATTGCCACAATGCAAAGCGCTACCATTCCTCAAAGAAGCGCGGGCCAGATCAAAGTACAACGGCAGTTGTGTCACGATGTACGCTGGATCGTCTTGTAGTTGCGCCATTTCATAGACATCAATTTGCCATTTGCCGTAAAGTGCGGTGGCATAATCGGAATCCGAGAGCAATTCCGCGATTGTGTATTCCCCTTTCGTATTGCTTCCATGAAAATATCTACCAAAAGGGGTAGGCGATTTTGCAGATGCGGCCCGCGAATACAGTCGCGACCCTTGCGTGGTTTACTTCGACGCCTTGCGCCCAAGGGGGATTGATAGTGTTGCAAACACTGCAGTGCCCTCAACGCGGTTTTCCGCAGCGAATTCCTTGTACCCGCGCAAGTTCGCATAAGCTGCCTGCCCGTTGACGGTAAACGAGTAGCCGATTTGCGGGCCAATGGCCGCGCCGCTGGATTTCAGCCCGTTGTTGGCAGGTTGCGGCCCCGTATCGCCGGTTAGCTGGCCATAAACGTACCCCACAAGGCCAACTTGCCAGTTTTCATTCAGGAACCGTGATGCGGACCAATCTAGGTGTGCGTCGATTCCGTTCCGATACCCCGTGTCACTGTTTTCAAGGTTGTAAGTTACGCCTCCGACGGAGGAAAACTCGATCCCCTTTGCCGCGACCGAGTTGTTTTGAGCCAGAGGTCCCGCCGCCGTAGCTATAACCTTGGATTGGCAATGCCCATTCCGCGTCGCCGTGCTCGATGCGCCGATCGGCCGCGTTAGAATCGAACGCTTATTCCGCCCCGATGTTCAAGATGACAGATCAGTCGCACCCGCATTCGCTGCGAAGGTGAAGACCTGCGCCTGATTGTGGGCATTGCGAGACTTGACCGGGCCCCCTATGCTGCCCCGCTCAACGGCCCGCGATGTGGCAATGATGTCTGGGTACGAAAATCCAAAGCGATTTTCGCGCGCATTCCTCCGGATGACGGGATCGAGCCCATGCGAATATCGCAGACTTCAATTCAAGGAGGTGAGGACGTAACTTGGATGAAGTGGTCGGCGTATGCGTACCGAATGTTTGCCCAGAGGTACGAAAGGAAGGGGCGTCGCCGAGCATCGTTAAAAGTTGTTCTCGTAAGCAGCCTTCAGCGCCGCGACATCAAGTTTCACCATATTTGCCCTTTAGCCAGCCGCATTGGATGGGCTCACCTCCGTTAGCAATCAATGCATCCCAAATCCTGTCAACCTCAGCTTGATCCTTGCAACTGACCGACAAGGAAACCGCGTTATTGAAGGCTTCGCTCGCCCCTCCATTCAGTGCCTGATGAGCGACCCCTGATAGGGTGAACTCGACAAGGATGACGTCCCCAGCCTTGCCCGCAGGCCAGTCGATACCCGACCGCATAATGTGGTCGATGCGTGACTCTGGAAAGACAGAGACATAGAACTCTGCCGCTTCCTGCGCCTTATTTTCGAACCAAAGGCAGGGAGATATTTTTTGCTGAGGTTCCATAATATTTCACCGTCCGAGTCCAATTAAAGGGTTTTGGCGAGTTCTTCGAGTTGTCGCGCCGCCAATGTCCAGCCTTCGTGAAAACCCATTTCCTCATGACTTTTCCGGTCTTCAGCGCTCCAGTGGCGGGCGGTAGCGGTGTAACGAGTTTTGCCAGCCCCCGCATCCTTCAGGACGATTTCGCCCGTCATGAAGGGCTTTGCCGATGGTTTCCACGCTTGGGTATACGCGTCAGTAAATACCAGCCGTTCATTGGGCACGACCTCCAGATAGACGCCAGAATTGCGCATCTCCTCGCCATTCTGTCCGCGCATGATGAAAACGCTGGAACCACCGACTCGCAAGTCGATACTCTCAACTTCTGTTGTGAACGGTTTTGGCGTGAACCACTGTTCCAGGAGCACGGCTTTGGACCTGTCACGGTTTGATGCCGCTCCTTTGATAGCATTTACTGCAACAAAGGAGACTGAGCATGGGACTGAAACGAACAGACGAATTTAGGGAAGATGCGGTGCGGATCGCACTGACCA
>NZ_JBGFCD010000013.1:0-146291 GCF_041205405.1 Falsihalocynthiibacter sp. S25ZX9 | reverse complement strand
ATTACAAAAACTGGGATGCGAACTAAGGCAAAATGCCTAAGCGTCGCGGGATGGAGCAGCCCGGTAGCTCGTCAGGCTCATAACCTGAAGGTCGTCAGTTCAAATCTGACTCCCGCAACCATCGACACAGAACAAGCCACCTTCGGGTGGCTTTCTGCGTTTCTAGGGTTCCCCAAAGATAACAATCCAGCAAGTTCAATAGCCAAGGTATCCCCGTCTGGGATCAGGGTGATACTGGTGAGGAGGTTACGGATGATCTCGCCAGTTTCTGTCCTTGTGCTAGGCTCATTAAAGGCGTCTGTGAGGTCGGCCACCTTGCTGCGATACATATCCGCGAGGCCAGGGTGGAGCAGAACGGGCGGATTTCTGTCCGTCTCTGCGAGCTTGGCCTTCATGCTCTGCTGGAGCATCCCATTAGAAATTGCATCGATAATGGCGTCTATCTGTTTGGTAACCTGTGCCAAGTCGCGTCCTGCTTTGGCGTGATCTTGTCCGATTGTTGCAGAGAGGCGATTGAAATCTTTCTGATTGGACCGCGCAAACTCGGCAATCAGATCAGCTGTTGAACCCAATTATTCAGCGTCGAATGCCCAACCACCAAATCTGATGAAAGCTGGGGCCGCGTTAAGCCACTGGTCGTGCCAATCCGCACCGCATCACGCCTGTGTGTCTCGGTGCCATTTTTTGTCTCCTTCATAGCAAACATAGCTCGAAAGAGGCCGGAACTAAACCGCGACAAGTCCACTCTCAATCATAGAGCTGACAACCAAATAGTCAGCTCTTTTTCTGCAGATTCTATGCTTTCGCTGTTGATAATCTGTCTTTTCACACCTTGGGCGACCGCTCGCACGCGCTTATTGACTCCAACGTCTTTACTGCCACCCAGTTCGACTTCCAGTTTATCATAGATTGATAATAGTCTGTTTTGGATTGTTCTCAGCGATTGCCCTCGACGTTCGGCAATCGACTTGTCTGGCAAGCCAAGAGCCACATCCATCAATATCGTTAGCTCTACATCATTGAGCATATTGCTGGTTTGCTTTTGACCCGTTTGAAAGTGATTAACTTCCCTATCGACAACGACTTGCCCCTCTCCCAAGACAGATCGTAGAGCCAATTGTAGTTTCGTTTCGTTCGTAGTTTTGAGCAGGTAACCGTAAGCTGCACCGTTCGGGACAATACGAGTTATGCCGTGCAAATAAGCTTCATCGGAGTAGTTCGACCAAAACAAAATTCTCGTGTTGGGACGCTCCGCCCATATTGTCCTTGCTGCCTCGATGCCATTTCGCTCCTTCATACGAAGGTCCATGATGACGCGCGAAACATCCTGATCACGAGCCAGTCTCTCGCCATCCTTGCCGTTCCTGGCGACCAAAACTTCATCCACCTCAGGTAGAGCAGCGTGCACCATTCCCATCATGTAATTTGAGTGCATAGCATCGTCTTCGATGAGTAGAACTTTCATGCGCTTCCCCTCTCAGGATCGACGGCCCTTGGCGGCAAAACGACCCCAATCAATGTGCCATCAGTTTCGTCAAGCGTGAACAGTGCTCCTATGAGGCGCGCCCGCGTCTGCATGTGTTCTAGCCCCCCAGAGCCAACTCTCGATGGGTCGTTGATCGAAAATTGACCATTATCTTGAACCTGAATGATCAACTCACCTTTGTCAGATCGTGATATCACTATCCGTATGGCCGAGGCCTGCGCGTGCATGACAGCATTATTAATTGCTTCTTGTACAATCCTGTAGAGCGCAGTTCTTATAGCTGCCGGAAGATGGTCGATTTGATCCTGAGTCTCGTCGGTGACTTCGGTCTCAACGCCCGAACTGGTTTTGAGAGCTTGTTGAAGGTGCGTGCGGATAGCGTGTTGAAATCCAAATAGCTCCAAGATGGAAGGTATCGAGGTATCAATTATCTCTCGTAAACCTTGAATGCATACTTGCAACCGATCATGAATTTCACCTATTTTGTCTATTGACTTAATCGTTTGAAAGTCTCGGGCGATCCTAGTCAAATCGGCCAACGTCTGGTCATGCAGATCCATACCAATGCGTTGACGTTCTTGTTCTAGGGCTTCTGTTAAACTGAGAGCCCCTCGAATTAGGCCCTCTTCACGCATCAAGGTTTCCGTCCGGGCAATTGCTTCGTTCTTAGCTCGTTCGTTCGACCGCAAGGCTAAGAAATATGGTGAAAGCACGTCAGCTATGTTGCGAACCTCTTCTATTGTGTCCTCGTCATAAACGTCTTCTTCTTTTGAAGAGCAGTTTAGCGACCCAATCGTTCTTCCATGAAGTTTCATGGCGACATTCACGCGACTCCTCAACGAATGCCGGGTGATGGGTTCACTCATCGCACCGGGGAATATGTATCGTGCGTCCGTCGTGGCATCCCCAGTGATCATTGCGTCTAAGTTCCCCATCAGGATTTCTTTGACCGGCGATGCAGAAATTAATGACCTTGATGAACCCCACCTTGTTCTTAGCCCTACTTCAAACGTTGTGTTCCAAAGACGATCTTCATCTATCAAGCAGACATCCAAATGGTCGACCTTGATCAGCCGCTCGATTACATCTTTCACAGAGCAGAGTGCGTCGCGAATATCCAGCTTTCCAGCAAGGTGGTTCGAGATTTTGAGGTAGTTTGCAGACTTTGACATTTGATACTTTTCTTGAATAGCTAACCTCATGCTATGACATCAACTTCACCAATGGAATGCGGGCATCCGCATATTAGATGCGGGAATCCGCATTCTTTTCTGCGGGGGTTACTCTGTCACCCATCATGAACAAGCTTCATTATGGGTTACCGCCATAATTGCGGCACTGATATTAATGGAGAGCGGCGGGAGGTCGCTCAGTGGAGGAACTATGACTTTTAAGACTTTTCTGCTTGGCGCTACCGCCGGGCTAACCATCGTTGCATCGGCTCCTGCCTTTGCTGACACATCAGAAAAACGCATTGCACTTTCAAACAACTATGCGGGTAACTCCTGGCGTCAAGCAATGCTCGAAAGCTGGAGCAAAAATGGCGACGCAGCTATCGAAGCGGGCCTAATCGCGGCTGCAGATGCTTTCACAACTTCTGAAAATCAAGCGACGGAGCAAGCCGCCCAGATTCAAAACATGATCTTGCAAGGCTACGATGCAATCGTTTTGAACGCTGCTTCACCAACTGCTTTGAACGGCGCAGTTCAGGAAGCCTGTGACGCTGGTGTTATCGTCGTTTCCTTCGACGGTATTGTTGAGGCGGATTGCGCGTGGAGTATCGCCGTCGATTTCCGCGGCATGGGCCGCTCACAAATCGAATATCTTGCAGAACGTTTCCCTGAAGGCGGAAACATTCTAGAGATCCGTGGTCTTGCTGGCGTCTTTGTGGATGATGAAATTCATGCGGGCATTGAAGAGGCTGTCGCAGAGAACGGAAAGTTCACGATTGTCGGATCAGTTCATGGTGACTGGGCGCAAGACGTCGCGCAGAAAGCAGTCGCTGGTGTACTTCCAACTCTACCAGATGTTGTCGCAGTGGCAACGCAGGGTGGTGATGGATATGGCACTGCACAAGCTTTCTTGGCAACAGATCGCGAACTCCCAACGATCATCATGGGCAATCGGCAAGATGAGTTGCTTTGGTGGCAAGAAGCGCGCGACGAAAGTGGTTACGAAACAACGTCGCTTTCTATTGCGCCTGGCATGAGCACATTGGCATTTTGGGTGGCTCAGCAAATTCTTGACGGCAACGAAGTTCCAAAGGATATGGTTGTCCCGTTCCTGACCGTGACTCCAGCATCGCTTGATAGCGCTTTGAAAACAACGCCTGAAGGTTCTGTAGCCAACACAGAGTATTCGCTTGAAGACACAATTGCGGCTATCGAAGCGGCAAATTAAGAGCGAGAAACTTCTCTATGCTGAATGCAAATGCAAAAACCGGCGAGTCTCCCTCACCAGTGGTTGCTCTGCAAGACGCGCGCATGGTCTTTGGGGCCGTGCGCGCACTTGACGGAGTTAGCTTAACCCTCTCCGAAGGCGAATGCCTTGGACTGGTTGGCCATAACGGTGCTGGCAAGTCGACGCTTGTCAACGTAATCAACGGCAGGCTAACGCCGACTTCTGGATCGGTTGAGTATCCGGAAACGATGGGCAAGGGACTGCCCTCCAAAAATTCAATTCTCGCCCATGAGACCGGAATTCGGAGCGTCTTCCAAGAACTGTCTTTGTGCCCAAACTTAACGGTGCTCGAAAATTTTCGAGTTCCCTACAAGGGAATGAAGACAGCTGGCTGGCGCAAAATTGCGCGGCTAAGAGTTATTGAATCCTTGAATGAAATTTTTCCTGATCACGGTATAAAAGCCGATACTACGGTTGGCGACCTAACCATTGCTGAGCGACAAATGGTAGAGATTGCAATTGCATTCTCGCTCCGTGATTCAGCTCCATCAATGGTTATTTTAGATGAACCTACATCATCACTTGATGCAGCCATCGCAGCCCAACTGCTCGAACATATTAAGAAATTTTGCGCCAATGGCGGAACCATCGTTTTTATCACACATATGATGGGCGAAATTTTTGAAGTCGCGAGCCGTATTGTCGTGATGAAGGACGGCCTAGTGACCGAAGACCGACCGACCTCCGACTTCTCCCGTCAGAGCTTAGTCGATGCCATGGGTCACGTCGTTGCGGGTGGTTCTACCTCCACTTCCGCTGCCCGCAACGATAAAACATTGGGCGACCAAATCGTTGATGCACCGCCGGGCATCAAAGCACGGAAAGGCGAAATTGTTGGTTTGGCCGGTCTTGCTGGTCATGGCCAAGCTGAAGCGCTAGCAAATTTCTATCTTACGCAGACATCAGCATGGCGGGCAAAGAAAGCTCCACAAACGGCATTTGTCGCCGGAGATAGAACGCGTGATGGCATTATGCCTCTGTGGTCGATAGCGAGAAATTTGACTCTTAAATCTCTTGTCGAATTCAGTGGTAACTGGTTCGTCAACAAGGAAGCCGAATCCACGCTCGTTGCCTCTTGGAAAGATCGTATTGGCATTCGCACAGATGACGTAAGTAATCCTATTTTGTCTCTTTCTGGCGGGAACCAGCAAAAGGTTCTTTTCGCTAAAGCATTGGCCTCCTCCGCTCCAATTGTTGTGATGGACGATCCCATGCGTGGTGTTGATGTCGGAACAAAGCAGGATGTCTACAAGATGATAAAGCGAGAGGCCGGGGATGGTAGAACCTTCCTTTGGTACTCAACTGAGACAGACGAGGTTTGCCAGTGCGATCGGGTATTTGTGTTCCGAGATGGTGAAATTTCAGCTGAACTCACTGGATCAAATATCAATGAAGAGAACATCCTCAAAGCTTCCTTTGAGTTTCGGGAGACTACAGGATGAACAAAGATACACTTAGAATATTGTTACCAGTGATTTCGTTGGCAGCCCTGCTAGCGGCTGTTTTCTACCTGCAACCCCGGTCCATGAGCTATTTTGGCCTAAATCTTTTGTTCAATTTGGCTGTTCCCGTTGCTTTGGCGACAATAGCTCAAATGATGATCATCATGGTCAATGACATTGATCTCTCAATTGGCGCGTTCGTCAGCTTTTGCGCGTGTGTAACAGCGACATTAGTTCAGGATACGCCTCTACTTGGGTATGCTGTTCTTTTCGCTGCCATCTGTGGATACGCGGCAATTGGCGCAATCATTCAAGCAAGAAACCTGCCAGCAATCGTCGTTACCCTCGGGATGTCGTTCGTCTGGGGCGGCCTTGCGGTCTTGATCTTGCCATCACCCGGCGGCTCGTCTCCTGAGTGGATTAGGTTCCTTATGAAATCAAAGCCGCCGCTTATACCGATGGCGATAATTGCACCCATCTTGATCGCTTTTCTCACCCATATGCTCATAAAAAGATCTTCATTTGGAGTTCTTCTGCGAGGTGTCGGAGGGAACGATAGGGCGATGGCTCGATCTGGATGGTCTCTCATACAGCTCAAAGCTTCTGCTTATGCATTAGCTGGCCTATTCGGTGTGTTGTCGGGGATGGCGTTAGTAGGTCTTGCTACGTCCGCCGATGCAAACATAGCTCTGAGATATACCCTCCTTTCTGTTGCTGGTGTCATACTCGGCGGGGGAGAGTTTACGGGTGGGCGTGTTTCACCGATTGGGGCGGTTATTGGTGCTCTGACATTAACACTTGCAGCTAGTTTCTTGTCCTTCTTACGGCTTTCGTCCGACTGGCAAATTGGGTCTCAGGGAGCGATTTTGATCCTTGTTCTAGCAGTTCGCCTCTTCTTTACGAGAAAGGAGCGCATGTCGTGAGCTCAGCAACAAACTTAAAAGGCGGCTCCGGTCCCCTAAAAATAGTCAAAAAAATCATCTCAAAACCTTGGATATGGGCGTTTGTAGCAGCTTTGGCTGCCTTCACGATGACCATGTTGCTTTCGGGCGGGCAGGGCGCAACTTCGCTTGCATACTCTGCCGCTACATTTGCTTCCTTCGCTGCGATCGTAGGTGTCGGGCAGATGCTAGTAATCACCCTTGGCCCAGGAAATGTTGATCTTTCAATTCCAGCGAATATGACTCTCTCAGCAACGCTTGCGCTTAAGTTCATGGATACAGAGAACAGTCTGATCATCCCTGGAGTGTTTGTCGCGTTAGCCGTCGGATTGGGATGTGGGTTGTTTAACTTCGGTCTCATTTTGCTTTTGCGGATTCCTCCGATTATCGCAACACTGTCTGCATCTTTCATCTTTCAGTCGTTAGCAATTTGGTCAAATCGAGGCATCAGAGTTAAGCCTCCCGAAGCTTTGGCGGATTTCACTACTGGTGGGATTTTAGGGATCCCTAATGTGTCTCTAGTTGCTCTCTTCTTGGCCTTTTTTGCTTGGATTCTAGTGGAACGATCTATCGCCGGTCGTTGGATACTATCAATTGGACAGAATCTTCGTGCCGCTCAACTCAGCGGCGTTCCCGTTAGCTTGGTTCGATTTGGAGTCTATGTAAGCTGTGCGATGTGTGCCTCGCTTGCGGGCTTCTTGTTGGCTAATTTTTCCGGCGGGGCCGCATTGAACATGGGTGCAGAATACATGCTGATGTCCATTGCTGTTGTTGTCATTGGTGGATCTTCAATTGGTGGTGGCAACTCCAACATTCCAGGCATTTGGGGAGCGTCACTATTCATGTTCCTCGTCGTCTCGATGCTTAATTCCTATGGATTCGGCGCGGGCGTAAGATTGATTATGACTGGATTGATCATTGTCGGCGTAGTCTCATTGGCTAGTAAGAGGAGCGACGCAGCATGATGAACAATGATGTCTACGAAGTACGAGATAAACGCTTCTATGAAGTGACCCTCCCAGACGCGGAGTTGAAGCAGATATCCTCCGGACATCTTTGGACAGAGGGTCCTGTTTGGTTCAGTCGTCAGAATGCCCTTTTGTTTTCGGACATCCCAAACCAGAAAATTCACAAATGGACAGCAGATGGGACCACTTCCATTTTTAGGGCCGCCTCAAACTTTGCAAACGGTCACGCACTCGACCTTCAAGGGCGTCTAGTCACATGCGAACATGGGACACGTTCAGTCACGAGAACTGAAGAGAATGGTCAGATTACGACGCTCGCAGCCTCACACAACGATAAGCCGCTAAACTCGCCAAATGATGTAGTGGTGAAATCGGATGGCACCGTTTGGTTCACTGATCCAACCTATGGGATCAAAAGTGACTATGAAGGGTATCCTGCTCGGCAGGAACAGGAAGGGCGCTACGTGTTCCGTTTAGAGCCAGACAATGGACGATTGGATGTAGTTGCAACTGACTTTACACAACCAAACGGGCTAGCATTCTCGAAGGACGAAAGCCTGCTTTATATTGCAGATTCAGGACTGAGCGATGACCCCGAATTTGCACCTATTGTCAGGCGTCATGTTGTAAACGATGACGGGACGCTTTCCGACGATGGCATTTTTGCGACAATGGACCCAGGCATCCCCGATGGCCTACGTGTTGATGAACATGACAACGTTTGGATATCAGCTGCCGATGGAGTGCATTGTTTGGACAAGGATGGTCAGCTTTTGGGAAAAATTAAGGTGCCTGAAATCGTATCCAACCTTAACTTTGGTGGTGCCCACGGAAACGAACTCTTCATCACGGCAACATCAAGCGTCTATGCTCTCCAACTCAATACCAAGTCAGCGATCGCAAAACGATAAATCAAAATGGCCAATGTTAAGGCGAGGCATGGGGTAGCCCTGAAAATACGTCATTTCCGAGGACTCTCTCAGAGGAGGTGGTCCAAAGTTTTCGACCAGTTTGCAGCCTTGTTAAGGCGGATCAGGGCTTCATGTCAGGCTGCTAATCTCATTAGTGTCTGACGTCAGTGGCTTGTTTAAGCTGGGTATGATCCTGAAGTCAAAGCTATCTAGGCTTTTGGTGCTGGGGATCTTCGCCGCTTTGATTCGCCGTTCAATCATCCGGCGCTCGCGATCAATAAACTCCATCTCACACAGGCGTGCCAGGTAATGAACGTGATCCATTGCCCTACAGGGCATTGCACAGCAATGCACGAGAGGGGTTGTTCTCAGTAGCACATATCTGCGCTTGCTTTACGTATTCTACTTGGAACGTCGGCAAGCGCAACTTCTTAAGGTGATGTTGCAGAAGGATTTGGGGAGCCCCTGTCATGCCACGGCCCCTCCCATCAGGCTCATGTAGCTTGCCGGACGTGTTGTGCCAACATTTGGCTTTGGCAGATAAAGGTAGAAGTCCAAATCCAATCTTGGTGGCCGCTTCTCAAAACGGCACAGCACAAGATGCTTTACGGCATCCATTGACCGGCAGGAGATGCGTGCATCACCGAGAGGGGTAGCCTATTGCCCCATATCAACCGCCTGCTGGATCGCACTCAGCTCAACGTCCTACTCAAAGGTTTCCAGCAGGCGTAGAACTTGCACCCTCGCCATTGCCCTCGGACCAATGGCGGACAATTCCTCGCTCGTTCCCTCGCGTAGGCCTGCCGAACTTGTCATCAAACAGGCAATGCGATTGCAACTCGGTAAAACTCGGTGTCCGCACACGGGGTCGGACTCCAAGGATACGCGCAACAGCGATCTTGGTATTGTCATAAAGAATGGACTGCGGGATGCCATCAAAGAACGCAAAGGCAGACACGTGGCCATCACAGAACGGCTCGGTTGTCTCCGCAGGGTATCTCTTCACAAAAACTGCGTTAGAATGCGGCAGGCTCATCCCGCAGGCGCACAAAGATGCGCTTGGTTGTGTGACGCGGTTTTTTGATTTGGGCTTTGTCCATGCGCAGCATCTTCGCTATCGTCTTACGGTCCTTGTTGAAATAACGCGCGGCTTCTCGAGCAGACATACCGTCCTTCAAACAAGCACGACGCAGACGACTATAAATATCCACAGAATATATCTCCCGCCCTCCGAGTAAACGAGGGACACAAACTGGTGGAATTCTACTGAGCTACAACTGCGATATGCAGCCGCTTCTGCGGGCCATATTGCTCTGCCGTTCACATCTGTGCGATTTGAAAAGAAAGGCTGACTCCGTTGAGGCAATGGCGCTTGCCCGTCGGTTTCGGACCGTCGTCAAAGATATGACCTAAATGGCTTCCACAGCGACGGCAATGCACCTCTGTGCGTTTTGAAAAAAACGTGTTGTCATCCTTGGTCCTGACGGCATTGGACAAGGATTTATAAAAACTCGGCCAGCCCGTGCCGCTGTCATATTTTGTCGAGGCATCATAGAGCGGCAAATCGCAACCTCTGCAGGCGTAAATCCCATCGCGGGTTTCCTTGTCCAATGGGCTAGAGCCTGCGGGCTCAGTCTTTTCTTCGCGCATCACAAGGTATTCTACTTTGCTCAACTGCGCGCGCCATTGGGCTTCGCTGCGCGTGATTTCAAACGCGCCTTCGGTGGCATGAAGTTTTGTAGCCACCACGGCGGCGGTTCCGGACAGAAAGAATACTCGGCGTTTCATGAGAGCCTCCAATTTGGATTTCAGGGCGTGCCCACTCTCGCAATTTAGACGCGGAAGTGGGCGACATTATTTATTTAGGCAAAAGAACACGGTTAACAACATGGATAACGCCGTTGTACTGGTTCACGTCAGCGATGGTGACAAGACTGGCGTTGCCGCTTTCATCAAAGATATAGACTTTGCCATTTTTGACTTGCGCGGACAAGGCATCGCCCGAGACAGCTTCGAAGTGATAGAAACCATCAGAGCTTTTACCCACAGCACTGATGATATTAGCGGCGGACCATTTGCCCGCAACCACATGCGATGTGAGGACTTTGGTTAGGGTGGCTTTGTTTTCTGGCATCAGCAAGGTTTCGACCGTGCCTTCAGGAAGTGCAGAAAATGCGGCGTTTACGGGGGCGAATACGGTAAAGGGACCTGCGCCCTGAAGCGTCTCAACGAGGCCAGCGGCCTGAACCGCGGCCACGAGAGTTGTGTGGTCTTCCGAGTTTACAGCGTTCTCGACAATATTTTTGGACTCATACATGGCAGCGCCGCCTACCATTGGGTTTTCGGCATATGCAGCCGTCGACAAGAAGCCAGCAACAACGGCAACGTTGAACGCACGGAAAGTCGTTTTTGCGATTGAGAGTTTCATTGTGATTTCCTTTTCAAGGGTTGGTTTGTTTTGGTTGTGATGAAGACACGCAACCCACCAATGAAAAGTTTCAAAGTAATTTGAAGAAACGGAAAATGGTCGTTAATTCTTTGAATTTAAGTTAAATAAAGTTTTGAACTGGCCGAGTGGACCCGTTGAGCGCTCATCCAATCAGGACGAAATGATCGTTCCAACAGCCAGAACCTCCCCTGTTGGCGCTCCAGTGGGGGAGCCGCCAGTGGGCTCGTCACTGATCGCAAGCGTTCCGCCATTCATAGCTGCGATAAGAGTTTGCGACACGGATATCATCGCATTTTCGCTCGCCGGCAAGACACCCAGAGACACAGGCGCAGGTGCTCCGTCGGCAATGAGCCACAACTCTAGAACCCGCCCTTCGGCGGCAGAGCCAACAATCCGGTTGATATCAATTTCGCCAGAGTTGGGATCAAAGCTTGCCGTGACGACCAGCGCACGATCCTCTGCTGCAATCTCGGCGGTATAGGTCGGCGCCTGTGTATCATCCAGCATGGAGGGGCCGAAATACGCGGCCAAAACCAGCATCGCAACGACGGCAAACACGCTGCCCTTGCGGCCAAAGAACCACGCCAGCGAAAACCTTGGAGCGGGTTCGTCGGCCCCAAAGAGGCGCGCATCAATGGATTTTTTGAGGTGAGTGGGGGGCGTGACTTCGGGGATATCATCCGCCAAATACACAAGCCCTTCGTCCCACTCGCGCAGCAAAACACGTAAATCGGGCTCATCACTTAGACGCTTTTTAAACGCAAGACGGCTCTCCGCATCCAGAAGATGCAGCGCATATTCCCCCACGAGGGTAATATCGTCGTCGTTATGATCGCCCGATTGGGTCATCTGCTTAAACAGTCTTTCAGTTTCGCAAGGCTTCGACGAAGCCATGTTCGCATTGTATTGATCGGCACACCCGCGCGGTCTGCCAAGTCTTGATATGTGTCGCCGTCAAGATAAGCGCCGCGTACCGATGCGGCGTGGTCAACATCCAGTTCGCCCAAACAGTTATCGATCTGCGTGCGTTCGGAACTTTGCACTGCGGCGGCTTCTGGTGTCGGTCCACTATCGGCTAGCTCGACAACATCCTCGATAGACGCGGTGGAGATTTTGCGGGCTCTGAGTCTGTCGATTGACAGATTTCGCGCCAACGTAATCAACCACGTCATAGGGCTGTAACCGTTGACGACATAGCTGTTTGCCTTCTGCCAAACCCTGACAAAAACATCCTGCAAGGCGTCTTCTGCTTCGGCCCTATTGTTCAAGACACGTAGGCAAATACCAAAAAGTTTCGCAGAGGTCGCGGAATAAAGGGAAGAAAACGCCGCGCGGTCGCCCAAACCGGTGCGTACAATAAAATCCTCGATGTCAGCGACAGTGTTCATCTTGCTACGCTAATGCGAGGCCAGCACCGTGTAAACGAGCAAGTCAAATAGTTACGCAAACACCATTGCGAAATCGACTAAACCTACCGCTAGACACTCTGCTCAAATTCTTTTCTTATTTCAGGAGTGGGGGGTTATAAATTTCCGAGACCAAGGAAAGCTAACGCTATGATCACAGATCCCGAGGACTATTTTTTGATTGGTTGTGGGCGCTGCAAACGCTTTGCTACGCCAGATTGCTCGGTGCGTAAATGGGCGGATGGGCTCAAGCACTTGCGCCAAATCTGTCGAGATGTTGGGCTTGTGGAAACGGCTAAATGGGGCCATCCGTGCTATATGCACAACGGGCGCAACATTGCGTTACTCGGCGCATTCCGTGGCGACTTTCGGTTGAGCTACTTTAATCCCGCGTTGATGAAAGATCCCGAAAATGTCCTCGTGAAAAGAGGTCCAAACACGCAAAATGTAGGTATGATGAGCTTCACAGACGGTGCCGCAGTGAAACGAATGGAACCGGTAATCGTTTCCTATTTAGAAGAAGCGGTTGGCTATGCGGATGCTGGGATATTGCCGATCAAAGAGCCAGTGAAAATTGAGTTGCCGGATGAATTGGTTGAGGCCATGGATATCGATCCCGAACTGGCCGAGGCCTTTCACAAACTGACACCAAGTCGTCAAAGAAGCTACGTGATTAATCTCAATGGTGCAAAAGCGTCTGCGACACGCACCACGCGTATTGAGAAGTTCCGTGACAAAATTATCTTGGGCAAAGGCGCGATGGAAAGGTGAACGATATCCGTCCAACAGTCCAAATAAGCGGCGAATTATAAGGCCTTAACCCACTTCGTTTGCTTTTTTTCCCTTTGCCTGTTACTGTCGGCTTAGGCGGATTTTCCGTAAACGCGACTTGAATCGCCAGTTGCAGGACATTGTCCAAAGCGACTCGCGTCGGTTCTGGAAGGATAACTTTTGACAGATTCCACAAACGACCCGAGCACGGACGTGCCTCAGCCTATTGATACAGACTTTGAGATAGGGCAACACAACGTCACACCATTCGGCTTTGATATCCACAATCCGGTTTTCGGGATTTCGAGTATTGCTATCATCGCTTTCGTCATCGCAACTCTGCTGATGCAAGGCCCAGCCACAGAGTTTTTCAGTTGGCTCCGTGATTTTCTAACGTCGAGTTTCGACTGGTTCTTTCTAAGTGCGGCGAATGTTTTTGTACTTTTCAGTCTGTTCCTTGTGCTTTCGCCCATGGGTAAAATCCGGCTTGGTGGCAAAGAGGCGCGTCCCGATTATGGCTACCTCGGTTGGTTCGCCATGCTTTTCGCCGCCGGTATGGGTATCGGCCTGATGTTTTTCGGCGTGTCCGAACCGATGTCGCATTTTGCATCCTCGATGGGCGGCACAACGGTTGAGGCTGGCGCGCGTACCGATTGGGCCCCCCTTGGTGCTGCGGTTGGTGACACCATCGCCGCACGCGATCTTGGTATGGCTGCTACGATCTTCCACTGGGGGCTGCATCCGTGGTCAATCTATGCAATCGTTGCCCTGTCGCTGGCGTTCTTCACTTTCAACAACGGTCTACCGCTGACATTGCGTTCGGCGTTTTATCCGCTTTTGGGCGAACGGGTCTGGGGTTGGCCGGGGCACGTCATTGACACTCTCGCCGTGTTCTCCACGCTTTTCGGTCTTGCCACCTCACTTGGCTTTGGCACCGAACAGGCACTTGCTGGGTTCAATTTCCTCTTTGGTTGGGGCACTGGCAATATCGCCAAGGTCGTCCTCATTTCGGTTATTACCGCACTGGCAACCATTTCAGTGATCCGCGGCCTCGATGGTGGGGTTAAAATCCTATCTGAGATCAACATTGGGCTCGCCTTGCTGCTCCTCTTGTTCGTAATCGTCGTTGGGCCGACAGCCATAATCTTTGATACGATTGTCTCAGGTGGCATTGCTTATGCACGCGAAATCATCCCTCTCTCTAATCCCTTCGGACGTGACGACACCAACTTCATGCAAGGCTGGACTGCGTTCTATTGGGCATGGTGGATTTCTTGGTCGCCTTTCGTGGGCATGTTCATTGCGCGGGTTTCTCGTGGCCGGACAGTGCGCGAATTCCTGACCTGCGTTATCCTTATCCCAATGCTCGCCAGTGTCGTTTGGATGGGTGCCTTTGGTGGTGCTGCTGTATCGCAAGTGATGGCAGATGCGGCGGCTCCCGTGATTGGTGTCGCACAAGAACTCAAGCTCTTTGTCATGCTGGAACAGTTGCCCTTTGCGTCGATTACGTCGCTTCTGGGTATCGTGCTGGTGCTTGTGTTCTTTGTGACGTCGTCGGATTCCGGTTCGCTAGTGATCGACACAATTACCGCTGGTGGCAAGATTGACGCCCCCGTACCCCAACGCGTTTTCTGGTGTATATTCGAAGGTGTGGTTGCCGCGACTCTGCTCCTTGTTGGCGGCAGCAGCGCGCTTACGGCACTTCAGGCGATGGCTGTTTCGACGGGCTTCCCGTTCACCATCGTTCTCCTTGCGATGTGTGTTAGCCTTTATATCGGTATGCGCAGATACGTTAAAGCAATGACCTAAACGTTCCGTCTGGCTCCCTGTTTTGGGGGCCAGACACC
Organism: Falsihalocynthiibacter sp. S25ZX9; assembly: GCF_041205405.1. Lineage (NCBI taxonomy): Bacteria > Pseudomonadati > Pseudomonadota > Alphaproteobacteria > Rhodobacterales > Roseobacteraceae > Falsihalocynthiibacter > Falsihalocynthiibacter sp. S25ZX9. The sequence goes on along the minus strand of NZ_JBGFCD010000013.1, from coordinate 131,610 downwards.
ACTTCACAATTGCGAAGCCTCAACGGCCACGGCTCGTCTGGATTCTTCCGAACCAGCTATATACGGTCCAAATAAGTTTGATATTCCACATCGGTAACCATAGCAGAAAGCTTTTGAATTTCTGCCCGACAGCAAGCGGTAAAGACCCTTCGGTACTCTTTTCCAAACACATCCACAGCCGCAGTCGAGCGTGAAAACGCGTCAACGGCTGGAACCCAAGTTCCGTACAGGCGCTGTTTGATTGCCCCCCCTTCATCGATAGGCTTCCCCGGGTCAATTTTGTTTTTTAATCCAATCAACGCTCCACCCAGAATGGCTGTCAGCGCGAGATAGGGGTTTACATCCGACCCTGAAATGCGGTGTTCAAAACGGGCTGCTGGTCCCTGACTTTCGGGCACACGAACGCTGGCGCTGCGATTGTCTAAGCCCCAATTTGGCTGTAGCGGTGCATGGCTGCCTTCTTGAAACCGCCGATAGGAATTTAGGTGCGGCGCGAAAATCACCTGTAATTCCCGCATGGTCGACAAAAGTCCGCCGATGGCGTGGTGCAAATTTTCTTTGCCACCATCTTCGAGTGCAAAGATGTTTTCGCCGTCTTCATTGATCAAGCTTACGTGGAAATGCATCCCACTTCCGGCGTCGTCTCCATAGGGTTTCGCCATGAAGGTCGATTCCAAATCGTGGCGTTGCGCACATCCCCAAACGAGGCGCTTAAACAAAATGGCGTAATCCGCCGCCGCAATCGGATCTGGAACATGTTTGAAATTGATTTCAAATTGGCCGGAACCTGACTCGGCAATGATAATATCCACGGGGAGATCTAGGGCTTCGCACCCCCTGCGGATTTCGCGCAGCACGTCTTCCAACTCATCCATCGCATCCAAATCATAGAGCTGGGTACCCATGGAGCCAATCGGGGGGATGGGCGCTGAGCCCAGGTTTTTGCGTTTGCGAAACAGATAGAATTCCATTTCGGCGGCCACAACTGCGGTCAGCCCAATTGCGGCAAAGCGCTCAACCATCGACGACAATTGCTGGCGCGGGTCATAGATACAAGGCGCGCCGTCTTCAGTTTCCAACGTCATCAAGAGCTGGGCCGCAGGTGTTTTGGTCCAAGGTAGCCGTTTGAGCGTGCGCATGACGGGAACGCCATAACCATCAGGGTCGCCAGTGGCGAGGGCCAGTCGGGTTTCGTTCACGTCGTGCCCCCACACATCCAGCGCATACGAGGAAATAGGAAGGCGCACGTCCCGCGTCAGGAGCTTCCTCGCTCCGTCCGGTGGCATCCATTTGCCACGGAAGATCCCGTGCATATCTGGGAACAGGAGCTCAATGCGCTCAAGGTCTGGGTTCTCGGCTAGAAAATCTAGAAGGATTTTACGATCTTCAGGGCTGGGTGTCTTTGGCATTCTATTAACCTCAAGCGCCGCAATCTCGGCGTCAAATTAGTTGCTCGTCCTTGAAAAAATCGTTTGCAATTTCTCGATTTAGTCTTCAGGAATAATTTGATCAAATATTGAATTTGTGTCAAGATTGAACATGAAAAACCCTTTCGATTTCCTAAAAGCACCCGTCCCGTTTCTTTTCCAATTTCGCGCGCGATGGGGCTGTTTTTGTAGGGTTCTTGTCAACACTTTTCCATATACTAACACGTGCCCAGTGCTTTAAAATAATTTGATCAAATATGTGGTGAGTTGCAATGGGCGTCCATGCCCGCCAGTTTTTAGCTTTCACAGGAGTCCCCTAAAATGCGAGCAACAGAGATAAAATCCATCGTCGCGCAATTGCCCGATCACCTTCAGGAATGGTTGGCGGGGCGCAACCCAGAAGAAATTGAAGCTGTTGTACCGGACATGGTTGGCATTGGGCGTGGAAAAGCCATGCCGGGCCGAAAATTTGCCAGTGAGCAAACCATGTTTTTGCCAACGTCGATTTTCTTTCAAACGATAACTGGAGGCTATGCAGACGTCGCCATTGCAAATGCTTGGGCGGAATCCGATTTGGTTTTGGTGCCGGATTTGTCGACCGCGCGGGCGGTGCCTTGGACGTCGGATGTGACCATTCAAGTAATTTGCGACGTCCATACCCAAGATGGAAAACTTAGCGGTTTGGCACCGCGCAATGTACTAAAACGAGTGCTCGATCTCTATTCTGCGCGCGGGTGGAAACCCGTGGTCGCGCCTGAAATGGAGTTCTATCTTACCAAGCCTAATGTCGATCCTGATCTTCCGATTGTACCGCCGATTGGACGCTCGGGGCGCCAAGGAGTGGGGCGGCAGGCCTATTCCATTAGCGGCGTCGACGAGTATAGCGCCGTGGTCGATGACATCTACGATTTCGCCGAAGCACAGGGACTTGAAATCGATACCGTGATGCAAGAGGGCGGGGCAGGGCAGCTTGAAATTAACCTAAATCACGGCGATCCCCTAAAGCTTGCGGATCAGGTTTTCATGTTTAAACGCACCATTCGTGAGGCGGCGTTACGGCACGATTGCTATGCAACCTTCATGGCAAAACCGATGGAAAACGAGCCCGGAAGTGCGATGCATGTGCATCAAAGCGTTGTCGATATCGAGACGGGCGCAAGTGTGTTTAATGATCAAAACGATCAAGCGACTGAGCTTTTTCATGGCTTTCTTGCAGGGCAACAGACCTACCTGAATTCGGTGGTGTGCCTGCTCGCGCCCTATGTAAATTCCTATCGTCGCCTCGTGCCGGGGGAATCCGCGCCGATCAATCTTGAATGGGGCACAGACAACCGTTCGACGGGCTTGCGCATTCCGATCTCCAAGCCTGGATCGCGACGTGTGGAATGTCGGGTTGTGGGTATGGATGCCAATCCGTATTTGGCGATGGCTGCTTGCCTGGCCTGTGGATACTTGGGTATGGTTGAGAAGCTCAAACCCCGCAAACCAATCGTGAGTGACGCGGGCGATTTGCCCCATGAATTGCCCCATGATGTGAAGGAAGCATTGAAGGCCTTTGAGAACGCGCCCAAGGTTCAGGAACTGCTTGGGGTCGAATTCAGTCAGCTTTACATCGCAATTAAACGGTCGGAACAAAACGACTTTTTGCGTGTGATCAGCCCGTGGGAACGGGAGCACTTGCTGCTGAACGTATAGAAAATTAATGGCACCCTGCTTTTCGATCCACAAGGAGTCCGAAGCGTTGTATTTCGGCGAGCGGGGACTAAGCGTTGAACCGTCGGCGATAGATTTAGAAAACAAAGCATAGCATGCACGGCATATGTTTGGCGTTCGGAAACGGCATGACGGCGGGAGAGTGAAATTTTCAATTCGCAAGTCGCTAAATCCTCAACTTGGTGCGTGACAGCAATCATCCTATCGAGAAGTTTTTTCCATCTCCGGTCGCTGCATGGAATAAGGAATTGGTGCGTTGGATCGCATTTCGGACCGCGTTTTCGTCAAAAAGGACAAGAATAGCACACCGTCTTCCCGCAATTGATTGCTTTCAACAATATAATCGTGATCCTTTTGCTGCCTATTGCTAGGAGCGGTTGGAAGAACCAGCGCCGCTTTTAGAGGGCCCGCTTTGAAAGTCAGAGGCATTGGGCACACCCTCTGTTGATTGAAAGTATCACTAATTGGACACTTTGGTGAGACTAAGCGCTAGCGGAGGGGTTGCTACAACCATTTTTGGGAGAAATGGCAATCCGAAACCTCAGAAGGAACCGCCGTTGCGATACGCGTAAATTCTACTTAGCCGGCAGCATTAAGGCGGTGCATCTACGGGTCAAAAAGGACCGTAATTGAAACGGTAAAACTGTGGCGAAAATGGCGCGGGAGTGTATAGTGGTGCAAAATTGAGTAAGTTTTCTTTCATTTTGGGAAGAGTAAATGGTCGTGGCAGGCGCACTGTGCCATAACGGGAATACGAGAATGTTGATGTCGCGGCTGCGCGCCAATTCTGAGTGGCCATGGTTCACATGGCATTAATACTATTCGATATTTAACCAAGGCTAGAATATAGATCTTGGAGGTTTTTTTGGAGGACGTAAGAATGCGAAGTAATGTGCTGGGGCTGGTTTTAGCCAGAGTTTTCCTTGTTATTCTGGCGTTGGCGGTTGGGCTGTCAGAGCCTGTAAACGCTCAGGCTGGTCCATTTTCAGGTGGCTGGAATCTCCAACCCGAAGCTTCATCCTTGGAGTTTCAATCTGTTAAAAAGCAGACCGTAGTTGAGTCCAGCAGCTTTGCCACATTAGCGGGCACAATCGATGAAAATGGCCTTGCCAAAATGTCGGTGCTGCTTGATTCAGTTGATACGAAAGTTGATTTACGCAATGTTCGGATGCGTTTTCTGTTCTTTGAAACATTCAAATTTCCCGAAGCGACAATCACAACCCAGATCAACCCCGCAGATTTGACCGATTTGGCGCAGGTCCGCCGCAAGCAGATCCCGTTGACATATTCGATTGATTTACATGGCGTTTCGAAAACATTTGAAACTGTGGCAACCGTCACGTTGTTGAGCGACGACCTTGTATCAATTGCAAGCCGGACGCCGATTTCGGTAGCCGTAGAAGATTTTGATCTCACCGATGGTTTGGCCAAATTGCAAGAGGCAGCAAACGTTGATATCGTCCCGTCGGCGACCATATCGTTTGACTTCTTGTTCGCGCGCGCCACATCGCAAGCTGCCGTGGAACCCATATCATCCGAGCCAGCTAAGCCCGCCTCTGTCGCCCTAGAAGTTGTCGGAAATTTTGATCAGAAAGCCTGTGAAGGGCGTTTTGAAATTCTTTCGCGCACTGGCAGCATCTATTTCTCCTCCGGAAGCGCCCGCCTACAGGACACGAGCGCTCCCTTGCTAAATAGCCTCGCAGAGATCATCGCCCGTTGCCCCGATTTGAAAATCGAGGTCGGCGGTCACACGGATTCTGATGGTGGGGACGCACAGAACGAGCGTCTTTCCCGTTCGAGAGCGGCGTCTGTTGTCGATTATTTGCTCGCTAAAGGCCTTAATCCTGACATGTTGGAAAGCAAAGGTTACGGCGAAAGTAACCCCATTGCCACGAACGATACCAGTGAGGGGAAATCCAAAAACCGCCGGATCGAATTTAAGGTATTAGGTAGCTAAATGAAAAACGTTGTAAGTCCCATTCTTCAATTCCTATCGCGACCCGCCGCTTGGCTTGTGTGTGCTCTGGCATTTTCTATGTCCGCACAGACCAGTTTGGCCGAGCCACGGGTCGCGCTCATCATGGGAAATGGGGCTTACTCATCCGTGACGCAACTCGACAATCCCGTGTCCGACGCGCATCTTATGGAAACTGCGTTGATCGAAAGCGGCTTTGACGTTCGCGTTGTCACCGATGCCTCTCAAATCGACATGAACCGTGCCATTGCACAGTTTGGCCGCGATCTGCGCAGCGGCGGAGAAGAGACAACGGGGCTGTTTTACTACGCAGGGCACGCGGTTCAGTCTTTTGGCTCGAACTTCTTGCTTCCCGTCGACACGCAGCTAACGGATGCTGCCGATTTGAGTTTGGTCGGTGTGCCTGCAGATGCCGTTTTGCGACAAATGTTTTCCGCCAGCAATCGCACGAATATCGTGATTTTGGATGCGTGTCGCAACAATCCGTTTGAGTCAATTCCAGCTCTGAATGACAACGGCCTTGCCGAGATGAACGCCCCTCGTGGCACGTTTTTGGCCTATTCCACGGCACCTGGGGCCGTTGCGCTCGACGGATTAGATGGAAACAGCCCGTTTACCAAAACCTTAGCGACGGAAATTACACGTGAGGGCGTATCCCTTGAGCAGACATTCAAGAGCGTTCGGATTGAAGTTGTTGCGCTCACGAATGGTCAACAGACGCCCTGGGATACATCGTCGCTCACGTCAGATTTTGCGTTTCGCGCGTCGCAGCCTTTGACCCAAGAGCAAGTGCAGGAAAAACAACTGTGGGATTCCGTGCGTCATAGCGACGATCCGGTGCCTATCATGTTGTTTTTGCGAGCCTACCCTGCAGGCATATTCACGGTAGAGGCGCGGGATTTGTTGAATGAGATAATGCGCGCCGAGTTGGCGGGTGGCGAGAATGATACCACTACGGCACAGGTTGCTGCGCCGACCGTTGAGCCTGAAGTCGCTGAGAATACGGGCTCAATTGCGGATGAGGAAACCTTGATTGGGGCCGCCCAAAGCTCGGGGAAATCCGAGGATTATGAGGCCTATCTTAAAGCTTATCCCAACGGTATCTATGCGGAACTTGCGGGTTTTGAGCTGGATATCCTTGACCAAAAAGCCGCGGCAGCGGATGCGCCCGTCGCGGCTCCAGAGAGTTCCGTGGCCGCTGTCGAAAGCTCGCAGCAAGACGTGACGTTCACGACACCACTTACCTCGCAAGATCCAGAGGTGGTTGGTCGAAGCATTGCGCAACTCATTGAGGGATCGCCTGCGTTCCCGCCTTTTGAAGGCTTGCCCGAGGAAGCGTGGAATGGGAAAACGTGCTCCAATTGCCACGAGTGGACTGCTGAAGCGTTGTGCACGCAGGGGAAAACCTACCTCCTAGCCAGCAATGAACGTTCCCTGTCGAAATCGCACCCTTTAGGTGGAGCGTTCAAGCAAGGATTACGTCATTGGGCTGGGGGCGGATGTTTACCCTAAGCGTGCCACGCGTTACTTCGCGGTTATTGTTCGGCGGTTGAGATGAAAAAATACACCCATTCCCCCTTGAAGTCTTTGTGTTGTTCTCGCGCCTCAGTAACCTGAGCTTTGAGGAATTCGAGATAGTTTTCGGCCGGTTCTTGCATGGGGCGCGGATCATCATAAAGCACGACAGACGAGGCAAAGGCCGCCGCGATTTCTTGCCCGTATGGGGGCCCGATTGTCAGCTCAAGCGAGGGCTTGTCCCCACGGTCCGTGCCCACCGAAAGGGGGCTTTTGGCGTTAGAAAACTCAAGCGGGACAATCTCGTTGGGTTGGAGATGGATAACCATGCCATCGGCTGTAAAAAAATCGACGTAAACATAGCCGTCGTAGTCGGGTGCCACCAGTTCAAGCGAAAGACGTTGACCCGCGAAATACGTGTAGTTTTGGGCAAATCCAGACGCGCCAATCACACGCGGATTTGTGAGTTGTTCGGTCGATTGGGGAAGGCCCACATCGGCAATACCAGATAGGGCGCTACATTGCGGTCTAGGTAGAATAAGTAATTGATCCGTAACAGGAATTGCACTGCCAATCTGTTGTTTTAACGCGGCCAATACGGGCCCGCGCAAGGCATCTTCAGGAATGTGGCCGCGCAGCTCAAGCTGTCCAGTTTCGGGCAGAAATGTCGCTTGCAAGCGTGCGCAGGGAACGGAGGCCAGAATGGTTGCAATCCCGTCTCGTACTTCACTATGGGCACCACCGGCTTGCATCAGATCACTAGGTTGCATGAACGCCTGAATTGCGCTGAGTGACGCCGCTTCAACCACGGCATTGTCGCCACCAGACCAAGCGAGGGAGGCCTGTCCCTGCTCGGAAGGTATGTCGAGAGAGGCCGAGGGTATAGCTTGATCGGAGGGCGACGTGGAAATGGAGGCTTCGCCTGTTGCGGGGATTGCATTGCTTTCCTGTGCCGGGGCTTTCAATTGTGCGGAGGTTTCACCCCGGGGTTGGGTCGATTTGATGGTCGTTGAGGGCGGAGGTTTTGCGGCCTCCGCTACCGCTTTCGGGAGAGATGTTGCGATCTGTGTTTTCTGGGGAACCACTGGTGCTGTGGGAATTGTCGGTACCTCGGAGGGGCTCGTTTTCTGCGACGGCAATGGCTTGGTCGGCACAGAAAGGCCTGCTGTTTGTAGGGTAGCGGCATTTGATTTGGGAAAGGCCCCCAGACCCAGAGTTTTGGACTCGGGTTTGCTTTCATTTGCTGCCTCAGGTGCGGTTTGCGTTTCCTGAGCTGCGACGCGTTTCACGTCTTGTGTTTTGATGTCGATTTGAGATTTAGGGAGGTTTTGTGTCTCAAACGGATCGGGCGTGACGAGATATGCGATGGCTCCGAGCGCCACGAAGTGGAGGGCAACCGAGGCGGCCATGGCGGCCAGCCAGAATGTTTTGGATTGCGTGTTCATGGCATTTCTGGCGTCACAACAAGCACCAAGTCGCGCGCGCCTAGGGCTTCAATTTTTGCCATTAACGGCAGGACATGCGCAAGGTCGGCATCCTGATGTGCGTTGATGCGCACCAGCAAGTTCGGATCGTCCGCAAGGCTGACGGTAAGTTGCCCAAGTAGGGAGTCCGATGCGGCTTCGGCGCCATTTAAAGCGAGTTCGCCCTGCGCACCAATTGAAAGGGTCGCACCGCCACCGGGCATCTCGGTGCCTGTGGTGGAGAAAGCGGGATAAACTGCAAAAGGGGCGGTGGCGTCCATTCGACCGATGAGCATGAAGAAAATGAGCAGGAAAAACACGACATCAATGAGCGGAATGATGGTTTCTGGAGGAAGACGACGGGGGCGACGGGCGAGTTTCATTCGACCGCAGCCAATTGCAAAATGCGCAGTTGAGTGACGCCCGAATCCGTTATTGTGTCGAGCAGTGAAACGAGGGATTGGGTCTTCGCGTGGGGCGATGGCCAGATCAAAACGGAAGTTTCCGGAAATTGCGCGACCTGGGTGGTTAGGAGCGCGGCGAGGTCGGGGAGGCGCGCTTTCTGCCCTTTAAGGCTGGGCTGCCCGTCAGAATTTAACCGAATGAGCAGAGGGGCATTGGCAGAAGGAGCTCCCTCATTTTCCGGTGTAATTGTGGTGTCAGAGGACTTCACAACGGGGATCATTCCAAGGTTGAGATATGTTGATGTCACCATGAAAAACACCAACATGATTAGCAATACGTCAATCATAGGCACTAAGGATATGATCCTTTTGGGCTCAGTGACTCGCGTAAGTTGCATATCGCTTCCTTCTGAAAATTGGGTGTCGTTTTGACTAGGGTTTCTTTTGGTTCAGTGCAAAAAGCTGGCCTGTTGAGGATTCAATTTGCTGGGCCACCCGCTCGACGCGCGTATTGAGAAGGGCCGCGCCGACGGCCGCAGGAATCGCGACCAAGAGGCCCGCTGCTGTGGTTAAAAGGGCTTGCCAAATACCGGCCGCCAAAAGGGACGCGTTTGCGGCACCCTCCGCCAAAGCGAGTTCCTGAAACGACTGGATCATGCCGAGGACTGTGCCAAGCAGACCCAACAAAGGGCTGATCATGGCGATCAATTCCAAAAGCGGAATGTGCCGCTGCAAGCCGGATATTTCTTGATTGCCGCGCCATTCTAGATCGCCGTCGATGGCATCCGAATTTTGGCCCGACGCTAAAGCCTGCATGGCTACGAGGGTAATGTTGTCAGCAGGTGTCGCCGCTGTTTCCATGCATTGAATGGCTGCGCGTTTGTCGCCCGTGGCCCATTTTTCAAGCGCGGCTTTCTGCGCTTCACCATTGGAAATTGTGCCCCGAAGCTGGACGAGTTTGACACCAATGAGCGCCAGAGAACACACCGAAAGAACGAGAAGAACCAGAACGATGGGCCCCCCACTGGTCAAGATTCCGAGGAGCTGTTGCATAGGCTATTTCTCCAGACTGGCGTTGGTGCGGCTGATCAAATCAAGGAGGGGAAAACAATCCATTTCCTCGGCGTTTTGTGGGCGACAAGAGGCAAGCTCATGCAACAAAAGCGCTGATATTCCGTCGCAGGTCGTTTCTGGAATTTCAAACAGTTTCAAAGTCGTGCGCGCGGCTGGAAGCGGGGCCGCGTCGATTGTGAGGAGGCGATCAATAACCCCTTCATTGTTGAGAACGGCGAAGGACATTTCAAAACCTTCGAAAGTCAGATCCGTCTGGTTGCGAAAGAGGAAGAAGGCTTGGCATCCTCCATTCTCATTTGATTCAAATTTATTCAACTCAATTGAGAGCTGTCCTGTATCCGCGCGGGTGAGTGTGGGATGCGCGAACATTGAAGATGCAATTGCGCCTGCTATTAAAGCAGCGGTACGAAAAGAATTCATGGATTAGGCTCCTCTACCTCGGTCCTTTTCACGATGCGTGGAGAGACTCGGAGCGGTCAAGGAATATTTTCTCTCTCATTCATCAGATAACTTCTGGAAATGTTTGATTTATCTGATAGCGTAAGGGCTGATATTGCGAACAAGACCCGCAGGAGTTCAAACTCGTGCTTATATAAAACTATTTTCATGAGCTAATTGGCTCTTTTATAATAATATTCCGGAGCGGTGTTTTGCGGTCCTGCACCTCAAAAAGATTGTACTGTAATCTGGTTTAATAATAGATTTGGGGTTCTGTGAGCCCAAATTGTCGGGGGAGTCTGATTTGAATTCGCTTTTAGTAAACTTCGGAGATGATGCTCCGAGTGGTGAAGATTTAGAATATGACGCTATTTTTGCCTCCTTGCTGCTTGCGGTACAGCCCGGCGAAGAGCGTCAAGTTGGAGATCAGATCATTGAGGCGGAGGCGCCCAAAGACGCGGAAATAATTGAAAAAGCGACGGCCGTTTTGGAGCGTAGTCACGATTTGCGTGCGGCTGTGTATCTGGCGGCGTCTCGTGTGCGCACGCAGGGCTTTGAAGGACTTGCGGATGTCACGGGCTATATTCGGGGCTGTTTGGAGCAGTATTGGGAAAGCTGCCATCCACAGTTGGATGACGAAGATGATGATGATCCGACGCTGCGTGTGAATACAATTTTGGGAATGTCTGATTCCGATATGATGCTCAAATGGATTCGCCTCGCGCCTCTGACTATGAGTCAGGCGTTTGGACGCATTTCGTTGCGCGATATTGCGATTTCAGAGGGTGAGGCCACGGCCTCTGCGGGCGCTGAGCAGACGCTCGATGCCGCTGGGATTTCTGCAGCATTTCAAGACACTGACAGTGAAGAATTGAGGCTCATTTACGATAGCGCCCTTGCCGTACTTGAAGACGTGCGCGCAATTGACGGTATCTTCGATGAGAAAATTCCGGGCCTTGGTCCTGATCTTTCGCCCCTAGTGAAGATGGTCAATCGTGCTGTGGTGCGGTTGGGTAATGAGGTTGGCGCGGACGTTGAAGAAATCGCAGAAGAAGTTGAGGAGGGCGGCGTCGCGCCCGTCAAGGCAACCTCTGCACCCGCTGGTACAATTTCAACACGCCGAGATGTCGAAAATGCAATCGACAGGATTCTGGCCTATTATTCGGCCAACGAACCCTCCAGCCCCGTCCCGGTAATGTTGCACCGCGCCAAACGTTTGATTGGCGCTGATTTCTTGACCATCATGAAGGATATGGCCCCTGACGGAGTTGATAATGTCATGCGGGTTGGGGGGATTTCCGACGAAGAATAACAAGGCCGAGGCACTTTGCCGCCACGAGGGCCCGAAAGTGAAAATGTACCGCTAAGTCCAACAAAACGGAGAAATATATGTCAAGTTCACAGAAGTTTATTGCGCGAAACCGAGCGCCACGCGTACAGATCGAATACGATGTTGAATTGTATGGTGCCGAGAAAAAAGTTCAACTTCCTTTCGTTATGGGCGTTATGTCGGACCTCGCTGGAAAATCGGAAGTGCCACAACCCGGCATTGCTGACCGAAAGTTCTTGGAAATCGACGTTGATAATTTTGATAGCCGCATGAAGGCGATGAAGCCACGCGCTGCATTCTCCGTTCCTAATACCCTAACAGGCGAAGGCAATATGTCGGTTGATTTGTCGTTTGAAAGCATGGACGAATTCTCACCTGGTGCCATTGCCGCCAAGGTCGCGCCGCTCAAAGCGTTGATGGATGCGCGCAACGAATTGTCAAACCTGATGACATACATGGATGGCAAGCCTGGCGCCGAAGAATTGATCGCCGACGCAATGAATAATCCTGAACTTCTGAAATCTCTGGCGGCAATTCCTGCTGCTACAGATGCAGACGCAGGGGAGGAATAACCCATGGCTGAAGAAGCAAAAGTCGACGAAGTTGGCGCGACACAAACTCAAGAAGCCGATTTCGCGAGCCTGTTGACCAAAGAATTTAAGCCGCGCACTGATACTGCAAAATCTGCGGTCGAAACTGCGGTTAAAACACTTGCGCAACATGCGCTTGCGAACACGGGTCTGATTTCTGACGATGTACTTCAATCGATTGAATCTATCATCTCCGAAATTGACAAAAAACTGTCCGTTCAGATCAATGCGATCATTCACAACGAAGAATACCAGCAGTTGGAAAGCGCATGGCGCGGCCTTCATCATCTGGTGAATAACACTGAGACAGACGAGAACTTGAAAATTCGCGTCATGAATATCTCGAAAAAGGATTTGCACAAAACGCTCCGCAAATTCAAAGGCGCAGCTTGGGATCAATCACCGATCTTCAAGAAGCTCTACGAGGAAGAATTCGGTCAGTTTGGCGGCGAGCCTTATGGCTGTTTGGTGGGAGATTACCACTTCAACCACTCCGCTCCTGATGTTGAGCTCCTTGGCGAAATGGCCAAAGTCGCCGCAGCGGCACACGCGCCGTTCATCACGGGCGCTGACCCTTCTTTGATGCAGTTTGAAAGCTGGCAGGAATTGGCGAATCCACGTGATTTGACCAAAATCACCGGCACACCTGAATATGCCGCGTGGAATTCCCTCCGCAAATCAGAAGATTCAAAATACCTTGGCCTGACAATGCCACGTTTCCTTGGCCGCCAGCCATACGGCGCGAATTCCAATCCTGTCGAGGAATTTGCCTTTGAAGAAGACACTGGCAATGCTGAATCCGAAAACTTTGCTTGGGTAAATGCGGCATATGGCATGGCGACCAATATCAACCGTTCCTTCAAGGAATATGGCTGGTGTAGTCGTATCCGGGGCGTTGAATCCGGCGGGACAGTTGACAATTTGCCAACACACACCTTCCCAACGGATGACGGCGGCGTTGATATGAAATGCCCAACCGAAATCGGTATTTCGGATCGTCGCGAAGCAGAACTTGCCAAAGGCGGGTTGATGCCTCTTATCCACCGTAAGAATACAGATATGGCGGCCTTTATTGGCGCGCAATCTCTGCACCTTCCGGCGGAATATGATGATCCGGATGCGACATCAAACGCAAACCTTGCGGCACGTTTGCCGTATCTTTTTGCGACATGTCGTTTTGCGCACTACTTGAAGTGTATGGTGCGTGACAAGGTCGGGTCGTACAAAAGCCGCGAAGATATGCAGCTCTTTTTACAAAAATGGATCGACCAATATATCGACCACTCATCGAATATCTCAAGCGAGGGCGAAAAAGCCCGCAAGCCGCTTGCTGCAGCAAGTGTTGTGGTTGAGGAAGTCGAAGGAAATCCAGGGTACTACACTTCGAAATTTTTCTTGCGGCCGCATTACCAACTTGAAGGCCTTTCGGCTTCTTTGCGGTTAGTTTCAAAGCTACCGTCAGAAAAATCCTGACCTTTGGCGCGCCAAAATCGGCGCGTCATCCATCATTTTTACCGCGGAATTTACCGCAAAATTAGTTTAGGAGAATACACATGGCATTAGACATGTTTCTTGATATCGAAGGCGAAATCACAGGCGAGTCAAAAGATGGCACGCATAAAGGTGAGATCGATGTTCTTGCGTGGTCATGGGGAATAAGCAACGCAGGTAGCTTTCACAGCGGCGGCGGCGGTGGTTCGGGCAAAGCAAACTTTCAAGACATAAGCGTTACGAAATGGCTCGATTTGTCATCGCCAATTCTCCAGCTCTATTGCGCGAATGGTGACCATTTTCCTTCGGCGACTCTGACTGTTCGCAAGGCTGGTAAAAAGCCTCTTGAGTATATGATCATCAAAATGGAAAACGTGTTGGTTACTTCTGTAAGCAGTGGCGGTTCGGGCGGAGAAGACCGTTTGACAGAAAATGTCTCATTCAATTTTGAGAAATTTGAAGTGAAATACACTGAGCAAAAAGACACTGGCGAATCCGGCACAGTCAAGGAGTTCAAGTGGAACATTGGTGCAAACGAACCCAAATAGGGTTTGTTTTAGAAAATACGTCGCCCCAAAATCTTGGGGCGACGACCTTATTTTTAGAGAATTCTAGGGGAGAACGCTTTTGACCGCCGATGCAAGAGAGTTGTTACAAGCTAACGATTTGCGGGGCGCCCTCGATGCGCTTCAGTCCGCAGTTCGCGCCAATCCCGGTGACGCAAAATTGCGGATTTTCCTGTTTCAATTGCTATGTGTGATGGGTGACTGGAAACGTGCCGTGGCACAGTTGAAACTGTCTGCCGAGCTTGACCCTATCGCTATTCCAATGGCACAGGCCTATCGCGAGGCGATCATTTGCGAAGTATTTCGCGAAAAGGTTTTCGCCGGCGAGAAAGACCCCCTCATTTTTGGCGACCCGGTTCAATGGGTCGCGCTGATGATCGAGGCGAACAAGGCCTTGGCGCTTGGAAACGCGGGACAGGCTGCGGACTTACGCGGCAAAGCCTTTGACCTTGTGCCTGATATGGGCGGCGTCATTAACGGCCAGCGATTTGAGTGGATCGCGGATGCGGATATGCGGCTTGGCCCTATCTTGGAAATCATCGTCAACGGGCGATATTTTTGGATGCCGTTTAGTGCCATCCGTACCATGACCGTTGAAGCGCCCGAAGACCTACGGGATTCTGTGTGGACCGCTGCGCAACTCACTGTTCAAAATGGCGGCGAGTTTGTTGCTTTGATTCCAACCCGTTATACGGGAACTTACCAATCGGGCGAGGATGCCGCCATGCTTTCACGCGCAACAACATGGTCGGACCTTGGGTCGGAAACGTTTGTCGGAACCGGACAGCGCTTGATAACGACGGATGCTTCGGAAACCCCGCTGATGGATCTGCGTTCCCTTGAAATGGATGCGCTACCGGTTGGCGAGGGGGAAACTGATGGCTGATAAGACAATAACAGAGAGGTTGCAGCCCTCTTTGTTAGATCGATTGACCGATCTTGAGCCTGAAAACAAGAGCGAGACCCATGATGCGCGGGTGATCAATTTGCGGCGGTTGCGCGACATCATTCGTCGTGACCTTGCATGGCTGTTGAATTGCAACAATCTGGACACGATCATTGATGAAGACGAGCATCCTCAGGTGCGTAAGTCGGTACTAAATTACGGTGTCAGGGAAGTATCGGGCGACTTTTCAACAGAGAAAAGAGCCGCAGAAATTCGCAAGTCTATTCATCGAGCGATCACCCTTTTTGAGCCTCGTATCAAAGAGGGGACTTTGGAAATTTTGGAACGTAAGAACAAAGATGGCAGTCAGACGATTGTTGAGTTCGACATTCGTGCGGACATGTGGGCACAGCCCCTTCCGATGGAGTTGTACCTTCGGTCACAGGTTGATTTGACAACAGGTCAGTTACAGTTGGAAAGCGATTAATAGGACAGAATGGACACACGCCTTCTTAAACACTACGAACAAGAGCTGACATTTTTGCGCGAGATGGGGGCGGAGTTTGCCGATTCCTATCCAAAAATCGCAGCGCGTTTGGGCATGGATGGTGTCGAAGTTCTAGACCCCTATGTTGAGCGGTTGCTTGAGGGAAGTGCCTTTCTGTCGGCGCGGGTGCAGCTTGAACTCGAGATGCAATATCCGGCGTTTACCAGTCATTTGCTCGAAATTATCTACCCGCATTATCTCGCGCCAATTCCGTCGATGATGGTTGCGCAACTCCAGCCCGATATGGAGAATGCGTCGCTTGCAGATGGTCACGTCATGCCCCGCAACACACGGCTTCGGTCGCGGTTAACCAATGGATTACAGACGGCCTGCGAATTTCGAACCGCTGCCGAAATGACTTTGTGGCCCATTGAAATATCTGAGGCGGAATACATTGACGGGCGCGGTGCGCTGGTTGCAGCAGGGGTTGCTTCAAATATCGATGCTCGGGCGGCGGTCCGGTTGCGGATTAAGCGCCACGGAAACTCCCCTATTGGGGAATTGGGACTAGACCGCCTCACCCTGTTCTTGGGCGGGCAGGGCGCGCTGGGCTGGCAGTTGCATCAGCTATTATGCACGGAAAACACAGGTGTCGTTGCGCGCTCAACTGACCCCCGCGCGGATTGGACGATGCCCCTTAGAACGCAAGTGAAGCCTCTTGGGTTTTCGCGCGAGGAAGCTTTACTGCCAACGCCGCGCCAATCCTTTGATGGCTACCGTTTGTTGCAAGAGTATTTTGCAATGCCGGAGCGGTTTCATTTTCTTGAGATCGGCGATCTTTCGGCGGGTTTGTCACGCGCGGTCGGTGACGCAATGGATGTCTATATTCTGCTACGCGACGGGAAGCCGGAAATCGAATCTGGGGTAACGCCAGAAGCGTTTTCCCTCAATTGTGTGCCTGCGATCAACCTGTTTGAAAAGCGATGTGATCGGGTTCAGGTTTCGAGCAATAACGTTGAACATCATGTTGTGGCGGATCGCACTTCAGGCCAAAGTTTTGAAATATATTCCCTGTTGAACGTGATGGGCATTCGCGCTGAGGGCCAAGAGGATATTGAACTGCGGCCATTTTATTCCGCGGATGACTTCTCTCCGGCGGGCGACCAGCATGCGTCGTTTTATACAATAAAACGCAAAATGCGGCAGCGTACGGAAAAAGAGCGCCTCAAGGGTGCGCGGACAAGTTACTTAGGTTCCGAAGCCTATCTCACTTTGGTCGACGCGAACCAGGCTCCTTATAGTGCCGAAATGTCCCAACTTTCGGCGCGTGCGATGGTTACAAATCGCGACCTGCCGATCCTACTCCCAACTGGCGAAACCGATCTGTTTCACCTGCCCGACGGGGGGCCCGTGAGCATGGTGCGCACCCCCATAAATCCCACGCGTCCCCGTCCGACATTGGCGCAGGGCGACGCGGCGTGGCGGCTTATCAGTCACCTTAGTTTGAATTATTTGTCGATCGCCGATACCGACACGGGCGAAGGCGCCGCCGCATTGCGGGAATTGGTTGGCCTTTATGCACCCAAAGGGGATCGCGCGACCAACAAGCAATTGGAGGGGATTACTTCGGTTTCAAGTCGCCCGATTGTGCGGCGAATAAGTGACGGCGGCCTGTCCACCGCCGTGCGTGGTTTGGAAATCAAACTCGAAATGGACGAGAGCTTTTTCGAAGGTGCGAGCGTCTATTTGCTCGGCTCGGTTTTGGAGCGTTTCTTTCGTAAATATGTGACAATCAACAGTTTCACGGAAACGGTTCTCACAACCCAGCAAAATGGCGAAATCGCGCGTTGGCGTCCGGAAACTGGACTGGGGAGGGTGATTTGACGCATTTCGAAAACCTCACAGAATCCCCTGAATCCCACCATATTTTCCTCGCGCTGCGCATCATCGAAGCGCAGTTTCCCGACTCACCAGAGCTTGGGCGCTCACGGCGTCCGCGCGAAGATGCGGTGCGTTTGGGTCAAGAGGCGCGCATGGCGTTTCCACCAACGACGATCCGCTCATTTACCCCACCAGATGCCAACGGTCCGGCGCAATTGATAAACAGGTTTTTCGGCTTTTTCGGGCCAAATGGCCCGCTGCCCGTGCACCTGACGGAGTATGCGCGCGAACGCCAAATCAACAACCGCGATCCGTCCTTTGTTGCGTTTGCGAATATGCTGACGCATCGATTGATGAGCTTGTTATACCGCGCGTGGGTCACGGGGCAGCCCGCTGTTGATTTTGATCGGGGAAGCGATTCCGAGTTCGAAAGTCACGTCGCGGCGCTCGCTGGATTGCACGGCGAACACCTGCGCAACCGAGATGCGATGCCCGACCTATCCAAACGCCATTTCTCCGGCCAACTGGCGCAGGGAGCGAAAAATGCTGAGGGGCTGGTTGCGCTGCTTTCGAGTTTTTTTCACGCAAAGTTTCATTTGCAGGAATTTGTCGGCAGTTGGCTTGAGCTTGAACCCGAAGATCGCTGGCAACTTGGCGCGCCCGGTGGGCTTGGGCAAACTACAAGTGTTGGCACGCGGGTTTGGTCTCGGGCGGCTAAGTTCCGGCTGATTGTGGGCCCCGTTTCGCTTGAGGAATACAAACGATTGATGCCGGGCAGCATGGCGATTGAAAAACTGGTGGCGATTGTGCGCAACTATGTGGGCGATGTGTTGGATTGGGATGTGAACATTATTCTGCGCGGGGACCAAGTGCCCGCGATGATTTTAGGCCAAGATGCGCGCTTGGGGTATACGACGTGGGTCGGCGAGCGTGACACGAATAAAGATGCAGGTGAATTGTATCTAGAACCGAGAAATTTACAAAAAAACTAGCAGCCGGAATTTAGCAGGGCAGCTGTAATGGGAAGGACAATATTATGACCGAGATCAGTCGCGTTGCTTTGTTTGGAAAGCTGAATTCGCTGGGGTATAAATCCGTCGAGGGTGCCACAGTTTTTTGTAAAATGCGGGGCAACCCCTATGTTGAAATCGTACATTGGTTGGCGCAAATCGTACAGCTTCCTGACAGCGATTTTCATAAAATCATCACGCATTACAAAGTCGATCAATCGCGCCTTGCTTCGGATATGACGCGTGCATTGGATGCGCTTCCGCGTGGCGCAAGCACGATTTCCGACCTGTCCCAGCACCTCGAAGATGCGATGGAGCGGGCATGGGTTTACGGCTCGCTGTTGTATTCAGCGTCGCAAGTTCGCACCGGTCACTTGGTTCTCGGGATGATGAAAACCAAGCAGTTGCAGAATATTTTTCTTGGAATTTCAAAAGAGTTCGCGCGTATCCTTCCAGATGATTTGGCCGATAATTTCGCCACCATCACAGAAGGGTCCCCTGAAGAGTCATTGGTAGCGATGGACGGCTCGCAGACGGGTGGCGGTGCGGTTCCGGGTGAAGCATCAGGCGCGATGTCTCCTGCGTCGATGGGCAAGGAAGAGGCCCTTCAGCAGTATTGCACAGATATGACCCAGCAAGCCAAAGACGGCAAAATCGACCCTATTGTTGGGCGCGATCAGGAAATTCGCCAGATTGTCGATGTGCTTATGCGCCGTCGGCAAAACAACCCGATCCTCACGGGCGAGGCGGGTGTTGGTAAAACGGCGGTCGTTGAAGGCTTTGCCCTTCGGATTGCCCGCGGCGATGTACCGCCTGCGTTGCAAGGTGCACGCCTTTTGGCGCTTGATGTGGGTCTATTGCAGGCGGGTGCCTCAATGAAGGGCGAGTTTGAAAACCGTCTTAAGGCCGTGATTGAAGAAGTTCAGGCTTCTGCCACGCCGATTATTATGTTTATCGACGAGACGCACACGCTTGTTGGTGCGGGTGGCGCTGCGGGAACGGGCGATGCCGCCAACTTGCTCAAACCTGCGTTGGCACGTGGTACACTTAGAACGATTGGCGCGACAACTTGGGCCGAGTATAAAAAACATATCGAAAAAGATCCGGCATTGTCGCGTCGTTTCCAAGTGGTTGCAGTGGAAGAGCCCAGTGTCCCTAAAGCGATTTTGATGATGCGGGGCATCGCGTCGATGCTCGAGAAACACCACGGCGTTCAGGTCCTTGATGAGGCAATCGAAGCTGCAGTTAAGATGTCTGCGCGGTATATTCCCGCCCGCCAATTGCCCGACAAATCGGTAAGCGTGCTTGATACAACTTGTGCGCGGGTCGCGATTAGCCAACACGCCGTTCCCGCTGAAGTGGATGATTGCCGCAAGCGCATCGATTCTTTGACCACCGAGCTTGAGATTATCGACCGCGATGGTACCGCCGGTTATGACGTCGAAGATCGGCGTATGGTCATTTCGGAACTCAAGAAATCCGAAGAAACGCGTCTCGCTGAGCTGGATGTGCGTTGGGAAGCGGAGAAGGTTGTCGTCAAAGACATCCTCGACTTGCGAGCTCAGTTGCGCGAAGGCGCGGCGGCGGTTGATACTGCGAATGATCCCGTGGCCGAGGCTGTGCAAAGTGAAGACCTTCCAGAAGGGGAGGAAGCGCAAGCGGCTGAGACGTCTGTTCTGGATGCAGAAGCGCGCGCCGAGTTGATGGCGCAACTCAAAGCCAAAAATATCGAACTTCAGGCGCTTCAAGGCGAAACAGGCCTGATCCTTCCGATTGTCGATGAACAGGCCGTCGCGACGGTTATTGGGGATTGGACTGGGATTCCGGTTGGGCGCATGGTGAGTGACGAGCTGGAAACAGTTTTGAACCTTGAAACGCATCTCGCCAAGCGGGTCATCGGCCAAGATCACGCGATGAAAATGATCGCCAAACGTATTCAAACCAGCCGTGCAAAATTGGACAATCCGTCCAAGCCAATTGGTGTTTTCCTTCTGGCTGGGACGTCCGGCGTGGGCAAAACGGAAACCGCTTTGGCCATCGCGGAGGTTCTGTATGGCGGAGAGCAAAATGTCATCACGATCAATATGTCCGAGTATCAGGAAGCGCATACGGTCAGCAGCCTGAAAGGGGCGCCTCCCGGTTATGTGGGATACGGCGAAGGCGGAGTTTTGACCGAAGCCGTGCGCCGCAAACCCTATTCCGTTGTGCTTTTGGATGAGGTTGAAAAGGCCCACCCGGATGTGCACGAGGTGTTTTTCCAAGTCTTTGATAAAGGTGTCATGGAAGACGGAGAAGGACGGGTCATCGATTTCAAGAATACATTGATTTTGCTAACGTCAAATGCGGGGTCTGACTTGATTATGGACATGTGCGCCGACCCAGACTTGATGCCCGAAATTGATGGTATCACCAAGGCGCTGCGGGAACCGTTGCTCAAGATTTTCCCTGCAGCTTTGTTGGGTCGTCTTGTGACCATCCCCTATTATCCTTTGTCTCCGGATATGATCGGCAAGATCACTGTCCTTCAATTGAACCGTATCAAAAAGCGGACCATGGAAAATCACGGTGTTCCGTTTGAATATACCGACGCTGTGGTTGATGAAATTGTGAATCGCTGTCAGGAACTTGAGTCTGGTGGGCGGATGATCGACACTATTGTGACCAACACCATGTTGCCTGAAATTTCTTCGGAATTTTTGACGCGCATGATGGAGGGCAAGCATGTGTCCAAAGTGTCCATCGATGTGAAAGACCACGATTTTGTCTATAGCTTTGAATAAATAGACATTCTCCAATATGGTAGGCACACCTGAGGGTTCTTGGGTTTGCCTGCTAGCTTTGAATAAACTGAAAATCGGCCTGACTTGGGCACGATCGGCGCCGTAATCAAAAGGGGGATGGCATGAAAAGCAAATCAAATTATGCCATGGAGATGACTGCCGATGGGCAAGAACTTCCAGTCAAACTTATTGCCGGAATCGTTGAGGGGGCAATGAATAGCGTGCCCCTAGCGCGGATCGAATTTGTGTCAAATGATCTCTTGTTAGATTTGGGTGAGTTCGTCGGCAAAAGTATGGATGTCAAGATTTTCGGAGAGGACGAAAAACAGCAGTACTTTTGCGGTATTTGCGTGTGTGCGGAATATTTGGGGTCGTCATCGGGAAATGGTCATTACCTCGCCGAAATTCGACCATGGATTTGGTTTTTGTCTCGAAAGCAAGACAATCGCATTTTTCAGAACCAGACAACCACCGAAATTGTAAAGAATGTCCTGAGCGAACACGGTTTTAGCGCTAACTTGAAAACTTCCCTTTCGGGGGCTGAGGCGGTACGCGAGTATTGCGTTCAGTACCGTGAAACGGATCTTGAATTCATCACGCGCCTTCTTGAGGAAGAGGGAATTTACTTCTTTTTTCAATACAAGGATAGTCAGGCGAAAATGGTACTGGCGGACTCGATCGCGGCGCATTCTAACGTGAAAGTCGACAGCAAACTTCCCTTTCGCGACGACGAAGCAGAACTGCAATTGGACCATTTTTATCGATGGGACGCGGCGGAGAAGGTTGTCAGCGGAAAAGTAACTCTGGATGACTATAATTTTGAGAGACCTAAAGCAGATCTCACATCTGTGGCCTCGAAGGACAGTGGCAGTCACACCTATAGCGATTACGAAATTTACAAATATCCAGGCCGCTATCTTGAAACCGAAGTTGGGGAAAATTTTTCGAAATATCAGATGGATGCGACGGCCGCAGCCTTTCAATCGTGGAGTGCCGAGGGGAATATTTTGAACCTCGGTGTTGGTGATACATTCGAGTTGATTGATCATCCTCGGCACGACACGGGGTCTGAAGACTTCATGATAACTGAACTCAAGCAATATTTTCTTTTGGAAGCAGGGAGTGGTTCCAAAATAAAGCCTTTGCTAAAAGAACGAGAAGCTTTTGGGCTGAGCGAGTATGAGCACACACGTATTCAATGCAAAGTTGTTAGAAAAGATGCCGCTTTTAGAATGCCGGAGATTACTCCTAAGCCAGAAATACACGGTGTTCAAACCGCCGTCGTAACGGGGCCGAGTGGCGAGGAAATCCATACGGATAAGTATGGTCGTATTAGGGTTCAGTTCCATTGGGATCGCGAAGGCAAATACGATGATAAGACGACGTGTTGGATCAGAACAATGATGCCAGTGGCTGGTAAAAACTGGGGCACAATTGCGATTCCTAGAATTGGCCACGAAGTTGTCATTCAGTTTGAGGAAGGAAACCCCGATCGCCCAATTTGCACAGGAGTGCTATATAACGCAGACAACATGCCACCGTATGAGTTGCCCAAAAACGCAACGCGGATGGGGATGAAAACCAACAGTTCCAAGAGCGGCGGTGGCTTTAGCGAACTTATGTTTGAGGACAAGAAGGGCGATGAGTTGGTGCGGTTTCAGTCCGAAAAGGACTACGTTCAAACCATCAAAAACAGCGCCCACGTCAAGGTCGGATACCCTTACGAAGAGGATTGCCTTAAGGCGGAAGCTGATGGCGAAAAGAGTATGAAGGTTGAGATTGAGAACAATCTGGATGAGATTATTGAAAAAGGTAATCACACATTTACCGTATCAGCGGGCGAACAAACGATTGCGGTTAAAAAGGACAAAACTGAGACGATCGAGGGGAAGTCTACGCAGGTAATTACCGGAAATGTGACCGAGACCGTCAAGCAAGGCAACGTCACGCGACAGATAAAATCCGGCAATGAATCCACCACGATTTCGATGGGCAATTTCACTTTGGACACTAAGGCTGGTAAAATTGACATGACGGCAATGCAGTCGATCACTTTGAAAGTCGGCCCATCAAGCATTAAAATTGACCCAAGCGGGGTAACCATTAAAGGGCCGATGATCAAGATAGAGGGCACCGCTATGATCGAGGCCAAAGCGCCGATGACCCAAGTTAAGGGCGATGCGATGCTTGTTTTAAAGGGCGGTTTGACCACCATCAACTAGGGGAGGCGCAGGATGACGACAGATTACACCGACCTCAAAAAAGTCCCAAATCAGCCCGCCGTGCGATTGCTTGCTATGGCGAATGCGAAACTGGGTACCAAAGTAAAGGCGCCCGCGAACGCCAGCGTTTCGACCGTTTTACAGGAACTCGACGGCGCGGAAGCCTATATCGATATTTTGCGTTTGATGTCTGTTGCGCTGCCGCCACGAGAACGGTGCTGGTGGGCATGCCTTGCCGCACGCGATGTTGCTGGGCCAGATGTTGAAAGTCTTCCAGCCCCCCTTTTGGCTGCGGAAAAATGGGTACGAAGCCCCTCGGATGAAACAAGAGAGGCGGCGCGTGTGGCCGTTGAGCTTGCGGATATGGATGACGACACTGTGCATTGCGCGATCGCGGTTGTCTTTAGTGCCGACACGTTGGGGCCGGGAAACCTTGCGCAATACCCAGCGCCTGCGGGGGCCTCTCAGTCGTCGGCGTTTGGGATGAATATTATCGCAATGGGCATGGGCGAGGATATCGCGGTGACGGCGAAATTGTTGATCGACCGAGCGCTGAATATTGCCCGTGGCGGCAATGGCAATGTTACGTTAAACAAACAAAAAGACACACAGGAGATGCCGTCTTGACGCCCGCAGCTCGTATTACAGATATGCACGTTTGCCCGATGGTTACACCGGGAATCCCGCCGATTCCTCACATTGGGGGGCCGATTGCGCCGCCCGGAGTTCCGACCGTTTTAATCGGAATGATGCCTGCCGCTCCGCTTGGAAATATGGCGGTTTGCGTGGGTCCGCCTGATGCTCTGGTCAAAGGGTCCGTGACTGTTTTGGTTGGCGGGCGACCCCTTGTGCGGATTGGCGATTCAACGGCTCACGGTGGCGCTGTCGCCGGGCCGGGATGTCCAACCGTTCTTGTGGGGGGATAGCCGTTACAATGACCGTTATCTTACATTTTCAATCAACAGGGACTATTCCGGGAAATGCACAGCCATTTCGGATGTCTGGGGCGTCGATGACGATTGGGCGCTCCGATCAAAACGACCTCGTTTTGCCCGACCCCGACAAAGTAATTTCGGGACGTCACAGTGCGATTGAAGATCACGGTGGCAATGTTGTGGTGATTGATTTCTCGACCAATGGCACCTTCCTGAATTACAACAAAGCCGCGCTTGGCCCCACGCCCACTCCTTTGAATGACGGCGATATTTTGTCGATTGGCACCTATGAGTTGTTGGTTGAGATCGCGGCTGGAGCGCCTGCTGGAGTGCCGGATTCCTTTGAGTCACAATCTGATTATCAATCCGCCCCACTGACAACGGGCGCAGCCCAGATTATGGATGTCCTAGACGATTCATCGGGCGATGATTTCTTGGACGACCTCCTTGGTCCGAGTACGCCGATTCAGGGCCACCAAAGCGTGATCCGCGACCAGATTGGCGATGATGGGCTTATGCCGCCGATGGGCGATGACGACGACGATTTAATGGCGCCTCGGCAAGAAGAAGATCACAGTC
The DNA here is from genome assembly GCF_041205405.1 of Falsihalocynthiibacter sp. S25ZX9. Classification (NCBI taxonomy): domain Bacteria; kingdom Pseudomonadati; phylum Pseudomonadota; class Alphaproteobacteria; order Rhodobacterales; family Roseobacteraceae; genus Falsihalocynthiibacter; species Falsihalocynthiibacter sp. S25ZX9. The sequence continues at coordinate 106,844 of NZ_JBGFCD010000013.1, read as the reverse complement.
AAGGTGCCAGTATTGCAGAGCATTCGTCTTCTTTGGAGGACTCTTTTGCAACGCCTGCTCTGTCTTCAGGTGCCATTCCTGATGACTGGGACTTGGGAGATTTGGGTCCGATTGAGGATTCCGATACACAGGAGGCTTCGTCGTCGGACCCTTTTGCGGACGCCCCTGTTCCCACGCCCATCGTTGAAATTCCAGAAGAGCCATTGGATGTTGCACCTGTCGCTCCGCCGCCCCGCGTTGAAGTGACATTAACGGCGCAAACTGTAGCGACACCGGTTGCCACCACAGGGGATGATCGCGCCGCGCGTGCTTTTTTGAACGCGCTGGGTGAGGGGGCTTTAACCTGTTCGGACGACGCTCTTGAGGAAACTATGGACCGGCTTGGGAGCGTCATGCGTACGATGATCCTTGGTGTACGTGAAATCCTTATGACCCGCGCAACCATTAAATCGGAATTTCGGATCAACCAAACCATGATCAGTCATGGTGGAAACAACCCGCTGAAATTTTCCGTTAGTCCTGAGCAAGCCATTGAGAGTATGGTGAAACCAACGACCAAAGGCTACATGGATGCGGTCGCTGCGTCAGAACAAGCTCTGACGGATATCAAAGCGCATGAAGTCGCAATGATGACGGGAATGGAAGCCGCCTTGAAGGGGGTTTTGGCAAAAATGGAGCCAAAAGCTCTGGTGAAATTGATCGAGTCTGATCGTGGTTTTCGCTCTCCTTTGACGAATAAAAAGGCCAGCTATTGGGACGGTTTTGAACATAAATATCAAGAGATAGTGGATCAGGCGGAAAATGATTTCCAAGATCTATTTAGCAATGAATTCGCAAAGGCCTATCAAGACCAACTTGATAGGTTGAAGTGATGCACAGCCTAGCTGGGAGTTGAAGCAACTATATGTCGTGGGATAGCAAAGTATTGTGGACCGAGGGGCTGTTTTTACAGCCTCACCATTTCCAACAGGCAGACCGATACACCGAAGCTCTCATTGCCGGTTTGGCGCGGCGTATTGCACCCTATGCATGGGGCGTTACTGATCTCGAGATTGATCAAGACGTTCTAAAGGTTGGTCAATTCGCGATTAAATCCTGCTCGGGTTTGACACAGGACGGCACCGTGTTTCGCGTGCCCAATGTTGAAGATCACCCGCCAGCGTTGGATGTTCCCGCGGGCATCAAAGATTGTGTTGTCTATTTAAGCGTTCCGCAACGCCGTCAGGGCGCAGCCGAAGCCGATACCAGTGGGACCGAATTGTCGGCGACACGGTTTCGCTCCTCTGAGGTTGAAGTTACCGATACTACGGGCTCCGGCAAAAAGGCGGCGACGCTGACCGTTGGGAAATTACGTCTGCAATTCGCGCTTGAGGTTGATGATCTGGCCGACCGTTTGGTCATTCCGATCGCGCGGATTGTTGAGGTGCGCCCAGACCAAGAAGTGATTTTGGATGGTGCGTTTATTCCGTCTTGTCTTGACCTACGCGCGGCCCAAACCCTCGACGGGTTTATGCAAGAGCTTGAGGGTTTGTTGAACCATCGGATGACCGTTTTGTCAGGCCGCATGAGCCAAAGTGGCAGTGCAAAAGGGGCGGCGGAAATTCAGGATTTCCTTTTGCTTCAGACAATCAATCGCGTCTTGCCCGTGATACGCCATCTCCAGATGATTGAAAATGTACACCCCATTCAATTTTATCGGGACTGTGTTTCGCTGGCAGGCGAGCTTTCGACGTTCATGGCACCGGAAAAACACCCGCCGCAATTTCCGGCGTATCAGCACCACGATCTCTCGGCGACATTCGCGCCCGTAATCCGACTTTTGCGCCAGTACCTCTCTGCTGTGTTGGAGCAAACAGCGGTTTCCATCCCGCTTGATCCACGCAAATACGGAATTTCCGTTGGTGTGATTGCGGATCGTAAACTGTTGAGTACGGCTGGATTTGTCCTTGCCGTGAGCGCGGATATCCCTGCCGAAAACTTGCGGCGGCATTTCGTAGGGCAATCCAAGATTGGCCCTGTTGAGGAAATTCGCCAGTTGGTGAATTCGGCTTTGCCTGGCATTCCGATGCGGCCCCTTCCCGTGGCGCCGCGCCAAATCCCATTCAACGCGAATTGTGTGTACTATGAATTGGATGGCACCAACCCCTATTGGGGAAAAATGACCACTTCGGGCGGCATCGCCGTGCATGTGTCTGGAGAGTATCCGGGGCTTAAAATGGAGCTCTGGGCGATCCGTAAGAGCTAGAAGAATTGTGAGATAACGATGTCAGATGACGACCCATTTGCGGAACCAAACGACAACGAACGCACAGTGATCCGCCCCAATCCGGGAGGGCGGAGGCCTGCGTCAGCGCCTTTTGGCACAACGCCTGCCCCCGCTCCGGCGGCTCCTAGTCCTGCGGATTATAATGACCCCGCGGGGTTTAACGCGCCCGCTCCCGCGCCAGCGGCGCCCGCCCCAAGCGCGCCGCCACCTCAGCAAGATCAATCCGCAGTCGAGGATTTTACGGGCCTAAATCCGATCCATGCAGCAGCTTCAACATTGTTTTCCCTCGTAAGCCGTATTCGCAACCGCGCCCAGCATGCCGATCCAGAAACTATGCGCCGTTCGGTGATTGCGGAAGTGCGGGCTTTTGAGAACCGCGCCATGCAAGCCAAGATCGATCCGCAAACGATCAAAGTTGCGCGCTACGCCATTTGTGCCACATTGGACGATGTTGTCCTCAACACGCCGTGGGGTGGCGCTTCCACGTGGGGCCAGCAATCTTTGGTCGCGACTTTCCATCGTGAAACTGTCGGCGGCGACCGTTTTTATGATCTTCTTGCACGTCTTGAAAAAGACCCCGCGCAAAATATCGACCTGTTGGAATTCCTATATGTGTGTCTATCGCTGGGGTTCGAGGGCCGTTTGAGAGTCGAAGCCGGCGGTGTTGATAAACATATGAACATCCGCACGGGGCTCGCGCGGATTATTCGCACGCAAAAGGGTGACATCGAGCATGATCTGTCGCCTCATTGGATGGGGTTGAATAAACCGCTGCGCCAGTTGTCAGCGTGGAAGCCTTTCTGGATATCGGTGGGCGCACTGGCCGCCGTTATGACGATCGTGTTTCTGGTGCTTTCAAACCTATTGTCGAACTCTACGGACAAAATATTGGCGCAATTCACGGTGATTGATCCCACGGGTATTGCCGAATTGGAACGGCGCGCGCCGCCTGTTGTGGTTGTACCTTCTGTAGAAGTTATCGCGCAGAAAGACCGTGTGTCGGAGATTTTGAAGGCTGAAATCGACGAGGGACTGGTTTCTGTTTTTCAGGACGCCAACACTATTACAGTGCGGATCAAGGGCAAGGACATGTTCAAATCCGCATCGGATTCGCTCACTCCTGCCTTCTTGGTGCCTCTCTCTCGGGTTGCCAACGCGCTCAATGACACCAAAGGACAAGTGATTATCGCCGGACATTCTGACAGTTCGCCCATCCGCTCGGCGCGATTTAAGAACAACATGGCCCTTTCATTGGCGCGTGCCGAAATGGTTCGCAAAAGCATTTCGCCGGAATTGGATGACGCAAGCCGATTGGTTGCTGAAGGGCGCTCCGATACGGACCCAATTTCGAGCAATGACACGTCAGAAGGTCGCGCTGAAAATCGGCGCATCGAAATTATACTGCTGCGCGAGGAAATGACGGAATGAAGAAAGTGCTTAAAGCTTTAGGTTCGGGGATTGGCATTACCATCATCCTCTCGATCATTTTGTCGGTTTGCATGTGGTTCCTCGGAGGTTTTCTGGGGTTTGGGGATTGGCATCCATTTGACAGTGTTATGGGGCGTCTTATTGGGCTGGCTCTTCTCTGGATTATTGCCCTCCTGATTATTCTCACGGTTATGCTGGTGCACAGCAAACGTGACACGGAACTTGCCGAAGATTTTGCCAGTATGGCCGATGAGACGGGTGCGCCCGACGAGGCGGTGACCGAAGAGCTTGGCGAAATGGGGGCGAAGCTGAAGGCCGCGATGCTCGGTCTGCGTAAATCCAAACACGGGCGCAAACATTTGTACCAGCTTCCTTGGTACGTGATTATTGGCCCTCCTGGAGCGGGAAAGACCACAGCGATTGTCAATTCCGGTCTGCAATTTCCCCTCGCGGATGAAATCGGAAAAACCGCTGTTGGCGGTGTTGGTGGTACACGAAATTGCGACTGGTGGTTTACGGATAACGCGGTTTTGGTCGACACGGCGGGGCGCTATACAACCCAAGAAAGCGACGCCGAGGCCGATAACGCCGCGTGGCTTGGATTTCTGGGGCTACTTAAAAAACATCGCAAAAGACAGCCGATTAACGGGGCCATTATTGCCATCAGCCTGTCTGATCTTTCGATGCAAGATGAGCTAACCCAAAAAGGCCACGCGACTGCGCTGCGCCGTAGGTTACAAGAGTTGCGCGAAAAACTTGGGGTGCATTTCCCTGTTTACGTGCTGTTTACCAAAGCCGATTTGATCGCGGGTTTCTCCGAGTTTTACGAACCTTTGGGCAAAGTGGAGCGCGAGCAGGTCTGGGGCTTCACGTTGCCCTTGATCACCAAAAAGGCCAAAGTGTCGCCGATTGCCGCGTTTGACGAAGAATTCTCGCTGTTGTTACGACGCCTGAATGCACAATCCTTGGAACGGATGCAAAACGAGACCGACATTCAGCGCCGTAGTATGATCGCAAGTTTCCCTGCGCAAGTGGCCTCAGTTCAGGGGGTCGCGCGGACGTTTTTGGCGGAGCTCTTTCAAGAGAACAAATTCGAAGGCCGCCAAATGCTTCGAGGTATTTACTTCACGTCGGGCACCCAAGAAGGAACTCCGATTGACCGTTTGATGATGGGCATGGCCCGCACCTTTGGCATTGGTCGCCAAGCGATTGGGTCGGGGCGCGGAACGGGGCGATCCTATTTCCTGACGCGCCTCTTTGATCAGGTGATCTTTCAAGAAGCGGGTCTTGTTTCGGCTGATGACAAAGTGGAGCGTCGGTATCGATGGACCAAACGCGCCGCTTTTGCCACCGCTATTTCCGCCGCGATCTTTATGGGTGTCGTTTGGGCGCAGAGTTTTCAGGGCAATACGGCTGTCGCAAAGGCTACCCAAACAGACCTCGATGCCTATCGGTCGGCCATTGCTCAAATTCCGCCAAACCCTGTCGGTGACACCGATCTGGCCTCTATTATCCCCGCGCTCAACATTCTGCGCGATCTTCCTGACAATCCACAAATGGACGCTGATCTATCGTCCGAAGGCAGGGGATGGGGCCTGTTTCAAGGCAAAATCATGAACAACCAAGAGCGCCAAAGCTATCGGGCGTCGTTGAACCAATTTTTGCTGCCGCGGCTTTTCTTGCGACTTGAAAACCAACTGCAAACAAACATAAACAATCCCGATTTGCTCTATGACGCTTTGAAAGTTTACCTCATTTTGGGGCAGGTTGGTCCGCTCAATCGCGATTTAATCATCAATTGGATGCAATCCGATTGGGAGCAGGCATTTCCCGATACTCGTGGCGAACCTATGCGAGAAGACTTGCTTGGGCATTTGGACGTTCTGTTATCTGCGCCCCTTGACCCCATCGCGCTGAACAATGATTTGGTCGAGGCGGTGCAACGTGTGTTGACGCAAATGCCGCAATCGCAGCGGGTGTATAACGGGATTATCAATTCCGCCGCAGCGACAGAGCTTCCTGCTTGGCGGCTCACGGATATCGGTGGCCCTGCTATTACGCGCGCCTTTAGTCGCTCATCGGGCAAGCAACTTAACGACGGGATTCCCGGCATTTACACCTACGCCGGCTTCAACGAGGTCTTTCTGGAGGAAGCTTTAGGGATCGCTACCCGCATTCAACGTGAAAGTTGGGTCCTTGGAGAAAGTGCGCAACAGGAACAAAGCCAAGCCGCGCTTATGGCGATGAGTCGAGATGTTTTGGACCTCTATTATGGTGATTTCGTCTTGCAATACGACACGTTGCTTGGCGATCTCGATATCATTCCCATGAGTGACTTGGCGAATGCAGTCGAAGTTACCAACGTGCTTTCTGGGCCAACCTCGCCCATTGGAAATGTTTTGGAAGCGGTATCTTACGAAACAAACCTAACCGCCGAGAGCGATGAAGGGAATGGTACAGCGGCGGTTGCGGATGGGGCGCAAACCATCGGAACGCGTTTGGCGCGGCGCGGGCTTTCCACGAATGGGCGGATTTTCCTTGAGGCCATGACCTCAGCGCAAACTGAAACAGGCGGTAAGCCACAACCTCCGGGCCAGTTTGTCGAGGATCACTTTGCGTGGTTGCACCAATTGACGAACAAGCCCGAAGGGCAAGGGTCGCAGTTGGACGAATTGATCGATATCCTCAAGGATGTGTATCAGGACCTTAGCAATCTTAATTTCGCGGGTGGCATCGGTAACCCACAAGATTCAAGTGTTGCACTCCAGCGGTTTCAGGCAGCTGTCGGTCGTGTTTCAAACGGGCCTATGAAGCGGTGGTCTTCGCAAATTGTTGTTGGTTCGTCAGGAATTGCCACGGAGGGAACGCGCGCTGGGATTAACGCCCAGTGGCAGCAAACGGTTCTGCCAATCTGCGAACGGGTCGCCAACAACACGTATCCGTTTACACACCGCGCCCGTGCCGAAGCAGCCATTCCAGACTTTTCGGCTTTGTTCCGGCCCGACGGGGAGATGGACAAGTTCTTCAAGGATAACCTCGCAAAATTTGTGGATGTTCAGACAAGCCCTTGGAGCTTTAAACAGGTCAACAATACCGACTTGGGGATCTCTCAGGCCGTGTTGCAGCAATTTGAAAACGCGGCCCAAATTCGTGATGCCTTCTTTGCGGGATCGCCTGTAATCAACGTTGGATTTCAAATGACGCCCGAAGCACTCGATCCAAAAGCGCGCGGAATTCTATTGGAGATTGACGGTCAGCCCGTGACTTTTCAGCATAAAGATAAAATCCCTCGACCGGCGGCTGTACGTTGGCCCGGACCCGTTGGTGGTGCACGCATATCGTTCACTCCGGAGAAAAGAAATTCGGAAAGTGCGATCACACAAACGGGTCCGTGGGCGTGGTTTCGCATGTTAGACTCTGCGGAGGTTCGCAACACGAATGTTCCCGATAGAAAGCGGGTCATTTTTAATATTGGCGGGCGCATCGCTATCTTTCAGATGCAGACCAGCACGGCCCTCAATCCCTTTGCTTTACCGGCGCTGACCAAATTCAGCTGCCCGAAATCTTTTTGATCGTGGCTGGGTTTGGTGCCTTTGGGAAAATTCCCAGTTTGGGAGATTTCTTCCGAATTAATGTTTCGTCGGACTTTGTGCGACCGTGGGACCAGTGGCTTCAGATGGGCCTGAGTAATGTGCGCAATTCACTCGGGGAGGAGTGGCAGGCCTGCTATATGTCCGCGCCCATTTGGCGGTTTACGTTAAGCGCTGGGCTTGCGGGGCAAAATGCAGCGATGGGCGTTCTAATGCCGTCAGTGGATCGGGTTGGGCGGGCGTTTCCTCTTACGTTGGTCACGCCAATCGCCTTGTTAACTGAGGTTTCTGAGGCACATTTGTCCGCAACGGCGACCTTTGAGGAATTGGAACTTGTCGCCCTAGATGCGCTCGAAGACAGCATGACCACCGAGGCGTTAAGCACGCGTTTGAGTGCCATTCCGCTCGTTGGGGAAGGTCCTCAGGCTTCGCCGAAATCCCGCAGCGTATCGCCTACCAGCGTTTGGAGCGCGCGTCTTGACGAGGACACGCGGACTATCCAGTGTTCTGGGCTGCCGGATGAGCGTGAAATGGAAGGGCTTTTTAATTTAGAGGCCGCAATTTGGAACACAAATGACCAACGGATAGGGGCACAGACATGAGGGCGATACGCCATAACGCAGTGACCCATGTTGGGAAAGTTCGCAAAATCAACGAAGACAGTATCCTTGCATTAGGGGACCAAAATATCTGGGTCGTGGCCGATGGTATGGGAGGGTATTCGGGAGGCGATTTTGCGTCGCAAACGATTGTCGATGCCGTTGCGATGCTGCCGCTTGACCTTGAGCCTGCCGATCGAATGGTAGCGTTGCGTAAGGCTATTTTTGATGCGCATCAAATCATATTGGACGAGATTGAATCGCGCGGCGGCGGTACCATCGGTGCGGCCGTGGTTGCGCTGATGATTTCGGGGCAGCACCTTGTTTGTTTTTGGGCGGGGGACTGTCGCCTTTATCGGTTGCGCGACGGTAAAATTGAGCTGTTAACCTCGGACCATTCGCTGGTAGCTGAACTGGTCCACGCGGGGCAGTTGACGTGGGACGAAGCCGAGCACCACCCACAATCAAACGCGATTACGCGGGCTGTAGGGGTCGGCGATGACCTTGAGCTTGATAAAATACGTGGAACCTTGGAGCCTGGTGACCGGTTTTTACTGTGTTCAGATGGCTTGAATAAATACGCAGGGTTTGAAAAATTGCAGAAAGCGATCACGGGAGCGCCGATTGAAACTGTTTCCGAGAAGCTTCTGAATATAGCCTTGGAGGGCGGTGGCGCGGACAACATTTCCATCATCGTTGTGGATGTCGCTTAGCGGGCGGCCTACGCGTTTTGTGCGCAGGCCGATCTGATTTATGGCCGTTCTGCCGTGGTGAGTATCCGGCTGTCAAGCGAGCGAATTGTGCCTGAACGTGCCTTGAGAGCCGCCGCATAACCGCCAGCGGATTCCGTTGTTGGGCGTATGCCATCGAATATTTGTGTGTCAGAATAGATCGCGATAATTTGGGTTTTCCCCAGCGATGTGGCATCGACATTAAACGCCAATTTACTGCCATCTGCCGCGTCATCAAGACTGTAAGCAACCCGAATGTCGATTGGTCCGCTGCGTCCATCGCGCAAGGAGGCGATGCTGTTATCCTTGATCAATACGTTAGGCAAAAGGTGAAAAACACTACCCGAAACATCCAAGGCAGATACGAATAAATACCCATCCGTGAGGTCGGCGGGCAAGGTGATGTCGATGATGGGATTGTCCCCAACAAAGAATGTGCCCGTTGGGTTTGGTGTGTTGTCTGGCCCCAATCCAAAGGTGACGCCAACGCCGCCCGTCGGGACCATAGGCAGGGCGCCGCTTATCGAACAAAGAGTGGGATTTAGCACCTCGAAGTCTAGATCGAGGGATCGCTCGCCAATAATCGCAGCCAAAGTTTCCGCCAAATTTCCCTGCGTGGTATCGCTCGCAACACGGCCCGTGACAGTGATCACGTCGGCATTGGAATAGCCAATAGCAGGCGGGTTGATGACTTGTAACTCGCCGCAATCGGCATAGCCGTTGAGTGCTGGCAGGAGCGCGGCAACCGGTAGGATTCGGGGGCCCAGTTCAATATTCGCGGTACCGGTTAAACCGGCGGGAATACCGTTTCCGGCGAATAAATCATTTAGGCGTTGCTGTTCAGACGCGTCATTGGTGAGGCCCGTGATGCGCACTTGATTGGCATTCAGGAGTACGCGCCATTCGGGCAGGCCACTAACATTATTGACCAACTGCAGGACATCTTTCCCCCAAGTTTCGGCAATCTCTCCACTGGCCAAAGTCAACTCCGCCGAGCCGCCCAACTTGGTCATTAATTGGGTCAGTTCCAGCTGTATGTCTTCGGAAGGAACGTTGCCAACCGCCTGTGCGGTTCCGTTTTCCGAACGACTGGCCACGAAGGTAAAGGGATCGGCAACAGGGTAGCTCGTCGTGACAAGTCCGCCGAACAACCCAGAAAAATATCCGCCGGCGCCGCCTGCCAAAACCAGCAGGACCGCTAGAGTAGGGATAAGGAGGCTGCGCGATTTTTTAGGGGGCTGTGGATCTTGGCGCGCGCTCTTGTTCTCAGTTGTTTTGGGCTTGGCCTTGGAAAGTGGGACGATGACTGTGCGGTCCATGTCCTCCAATTCCGTCGGAATTTCCGAGGTGCTATCCTGTGGGTTCTGAAGTCGATCAAGGACTGCTTGTGCCGATTGCAAACGAAACTCGCGGTCGGGATGCGTCATGGCATCAAGGAGCGATTTTAAGGGTTCCGGAACACCAGATGTATCAAGAACCTCTGACTTTCGCTTGATGACCTCCATCGGGTTGTTGCCAATATCGGGCGCTTTACCTCGGTAGGTAGCCAGCAAAAGCGCGCCGAGGGAATAGATGTCCGCACGGGCATCCGTTTGACCGCTAAGTTGTTCGGGTGCGGCATAGGCGTACTTGCCTGCGAATTCATTGCCAACAATCGTCTCGGCACCAGGATTGGTATCCTTCGCAATGCCAAAATCAATGATCACGGCATCATGCGGATTGCCGTCGCGCAGAATTATATTATCTGGTGAAAGGTCACGATGAACGATGTTTTTCTTGTGGGCCGCGACCAACCCTTCGGTGACGCGTTTGCACAAAATGAGCAGCTCGTCGGCGGGCATCCCACCGTCCTTGATTTTTCTATCAAGTCCCGGCCCTTCGACATAATCCATCACCAAATAGATCAGCCCGCTGTCGGTCTGTTGGTTGTCATAATACCGCACAATTGCATCATGCCGGATTTCGCGCATGTCCTCTTCGCGAGTCATCAGCGCGCGAAAATCCTCATCCAACGAGTACTCTGGTCGCAGCGCTTTGAGCGCCATGACGCGACCAGAAATCACACTGGTGGCGAGGTACACTTCGGATGTACCACCGCGACCAAGGACTTTTTCAATTCTGTAAGTATTGTTCAGCACATCGCCGATCTGAAAAATACCGCGATTGCTATTTGAATTCACAGAATATCCTTGCGCGATTCTTTAGGGAGTGTGGAGGAACGGCTTGCACCGAATTTAGCCAAGAGCCTGAAACTCGACCCTACGGTTTTTATCGGCATTGGGGTCTGCGGGATCAAACAGATTGCGTTCGCCAACGCCAAGCGCTTCCATACGATCCTCAGGGAACCCGCAGTCAGTGACAAGGAAACGTTTAACTTCTTCGGCCCGCAATTTTGAAAGGCGTTCGTTATACTCCGCAGAACCGGAGGCATCCGTGTGCCCAAGAATACGAATTTGTTGAACATCGGCCGCTTTAAGAGCTGAACACAATTCAACCAGCTTTGGGAGTTGATCGCTACGCAAGGCCGCTGAGTCAAAATCAAAGGAAACGTTCAGATTTACTTGTTCGTCTTTGGGGACAATATCCGTGTTCAGTTCCGCTGTTGGAGCGACGGTGGCCGCAACAGTCTCTTGTGCCGCAGCATCGGTTTCGGTCGCATTTTCGTTGGCGGGAACCGCAACAACAAGGCCACGGGTTTTTTGGGCACTAAACCGTTCCGTCATTTCCTCAGCGGTCATATCGTTGTTGGATTGTGAAAATACAGGGGAGCCGAAAGTCGTGAGCGCCACCATAGCTGATGTGAAAAGGATTAAACCGTGTTTTGTCATGCCTAAAGACTCCATTGAAATGGAACATAAATGTTCTTCTTGATTACCGTAACATGGCTAGATTTTAAAATCACTTTCATAATTCTTGAAAACGGCCAGTATCACGCTGTATGTCGCGTGACTGTTGACACGCGGCAAGGCTTACCGCAAACATAAAACGAATAATTTAATCAGGAATATTTCCACTGAAGCGCCTCATCCCCATTGTTGTCCTGACGATTGTTTTGCTTTTGGCTGCCCTAGCTTGGCTGGTCATTCAAACAAGTGGCGGACAGGACGATTATTCCAATGAACCCGGAATTGACAGCGGCGCGCGGATTGAGATTGAAGGGTTGCGACAGCAGATCGAAGCGCTTCGTGGCCAGATCGAAGCTCTGCAAAATCAAGTTCAGCAATTGGGGTCGGCTCCGCAGGCTATGCCTCAGATGAATGACCAACCTTTTGTAAAAGAGGGACCAAATACCATTTTGGATGCTTATGCACAGGTGGTTTTGATTGCCAACCGACGCGAAGTAAACAAGGGAATTGTGGTGGGTGGGCCGTCTTTTTTGGAATCTTTCTTGGGGCGACCGAGGGAAGTTCTGAGCGACGATTGCGAACCGATGACCAATCCAAAACTTAAGGATTTATTGGTTTTGGCGGATGTGGGTCCGATAAAAGTGAATATGCTTCAGCCTGCGGTCGATAGTTTGAACCGCGTGTTTGAAAAAGTTCGCGCGACCGACCCCGACCTTTATGAGCGTATAAATACTGCTGGCGCGCTTTGTGTGCGGCAAATTCGGGGCACCGTTGGGCGCACGTCTACCCATTCCTTTGGCCTGGCCGTTGATCTAAATATCGACGGACACCTTGATACGCTGGGCGATGGAAAGACCCAATTGGGCCTAACCATTTTGGCGGATTTTTTTAACGAAGAAGGCTGGGTCTGGGGCGCGGGTTTCACCCGGGAAGATTCGATGCATTTTGAAATCAGCCGGCAGATGCTGGAGCAATGGCGTTTGGAAGGTAAGATTTGACGCGATTATCCTTCCATTCATGTTGCGTGTCGCCGAGAGAGACTGCCTAAAATCTAGGGGCGAAAATTGAAACAAGTCGGTGAACTACAGTCCGAGTTGAAGGACATTTTGGGAGAGCTTCGTGAATCGGTCGAAGTTGTCGGTGCCGAGTTGATCAAATTGGAGCAAGCCGATACGGCGCGCGTCACGTTGGCGATGAGTCGAATCTCAATGGTTGCCCGAAAGTTTTTGTTTTTTGTCCCCGAAATAGCGAATGCGCGCACTGCTGAAGTCGAATTGAACGGTTCGCTCTCTGCTCTTGAGACGCAGAAATGGGCCGAACTGACCAGTGAAGCCACCCATTCTCGCACATGGATGACCCAATGGTCCGCAATTGAAACCCTCATCCGCAATCAAATTCCGCCACAAAGGCGCAAATTGTTTAAACCTTCCGTTGCCACGGATGACATTTCGATTTCCCAGAATATGGTCAATGACCAATTGTTGGATTCCCTTTACAAAACTTTGAACAATACCAAGCAGAATGAAACGGCCCGCGAGCATGGGTGTTTTGCCGACATCGCCTTCCCACAGAGTGTGTTTATTGAGCATGTCCATGCCGCGCGACGTATCCTGTTGGCGCGACGTCCAAGGCATCCGGTTCGGTTTCTGGATGTGGGATGCGGCGGTGGGTTGAAAGTTTTGAGCGCTTCGGCATTTTTTGATCGCGCAGATGGGCTCGAATTTGATCCAGGTTACGTTGCCGCCGCTGAGACTCTCTTTAAGAATACCCGAGCGGATCGCTGTAACGTCATCGAAGCAGATGGGTTGAATTATGCGCATTATGATAACTATGACGTTGTGTATTTTTACCGACCCATGCGCCATATCGAAATGCTAAGACAGCTAGAGGATCAGATCATAAAAACCGTGCGACCGGGCACTTTGATCATCGCACCATACACTATTTTCGAACATCGATTTAAGGAGCTTGGATGTGCGCGGGTCGAGCGTCAAATTTATATCACCCAAGTGAGCCAATCAGATGCAGACAAATTGCGCCGCGACGCCGAATTTACCGGCAGTTTTGCGCAATTTCCCCCGCCCATTGCCTCCACTATTTGGGACCCGATCCTCAAGGCGTCGAGAGCGATGGGATTTAAGGCCGGTGTCTAATCCAAAATGAAGGTTAAGTTGAGTCAATACAAATTTGGCCTGCGATTTCACTAAAGGCGGATACTTTTGCGGGTGTGTCGTCCTGCACACCGATAATTGCCATGCGGACGTCCGAGCGACCTTGCGTGAGATCATGCATGGCATGGAGATCGTGACAGTAGAATGTGTTGCACAGAGGTGCACGCGAGGTGCGTTCAAGGGTGCAGCCTTGATCCGATTGAAACACGCAAGCCGCCCGAACGGATGCTTGGGGAAGGGCGTCCGTATAGTGGGCAATAACGTCCTCCTGAAGTAATTCCTGATTCTGACTGAGATACCCAAGAATTGTTTTTACGGTGAGGAACGCATGGTTTTCACCGCCACCTCTCGCACAACAGAACCCTTGGCAGGTACTACAGGCGGCATCGATTATTGAATGCTCGGCACTGGAATTTGGTGAAATTTCGGCGTTCTCAAGGGCACTTGAACCAAGGGCGAACGCCTCTTCGACGATTTTTTCCAAATGCTGCCGGAAGGCTTCGCGGTGCGCGGGAGGGAGGGGCTCAACTGGGTTGTTTTGGAAGGGGACGACCGCAATCAGAAGGTCGTCCGTATCGCAATTTAGGTGGAACGCGGCTGTTGCAATGGCGGATGCCTTCCCTTCTTTTGCAGAGTTTTGTCGTTCAATATAGTCTTGTTCTCTCTGGTCTTTTTGCGCCTGAACACCACGGGAAATATGCGCAAGGAAGCAAGGCTCAGCGCCACAATGCCCTGGCTGCAGGAGTTGATGCGTGGAAATGGCTGCAGTGCAATAGGGGCAAACGGGGGATGTGAGCGCTTTTTTGAAATCTCCAAACTCTTCGTCTTGTTGCATCACATTGTCCCGTGTTTTCGGTTCTTAAAAGGTCTTAAGCCGCAAGTTTCGCCAATTCAGCCGAGAGGGCCTTGGCATCAGAAATGGTTTTTTGCAAAGCCGCAAGCTTGGATTGGTCCGTCGCTCCAGTCGGTTTCGCATTCAACACCGCATTCACACGTGCGCTGGTTTGCGGGTCCATTCCCGACAGCGCATTTTTTTGCTGGAGGATTGTGAACTTCAGTTTTGCAAGGTCACTTTCAGACGCCTTGATTTGCGCCTGTAAGTTGGCTTCCTCGGCCCGCAAATCCGAATTGCGACTTTGGGAGGCGACAACGGCTTGCTCACGCTCATCAATCCGCGCGTCATAGCCGCCAGACGAAATGCCTTGAACACCATTGAAAAAACCGCCGTCCGCAGGATCGCTGCTCGAAACACAGGCAGACAGAAGGAAACTACAGCCGAGAATTGGTAGAAATTTACGCATTTATTTGCCCCTACAACTGGTTTTCTAGATCATTGGCGATGGCTTTCATCGACGTAATTTGTTGCGCCAAGGCGGCGAGGTCGGGGTCGATTAAGGATGTGTTATTGTTGGCCAACACAAGGCCACGAACCTGACCTAACTCGGCTTGACGTCGGTCCGCCCCTTCAATAGCCAACTGCATATTGAGCAAGTTCGCATTGGCATCGGCGAGTTCGGCGTACAAAGCTTCCGGCGATGCGCCACTATTTACCCGCGCGCGCACGGATTTAAGCTCCGCTTCCTGAACGGCCAGAACTTCCCGCATGACATTTATTGTTTGTTGAATTTCGGCGGAATTCGCGTCGATATCAGACTTCACAGCGTCGAGGCGTTGCTCATTGTTGCTGTACTGTTTCTGAAGAAACGCGACGTAGGTTCCCGCCGATCCGCCGATGACCATGCCAAAGCCAATGGCAGGGCCGATTGAAATCGCACCCCTTCTGTTCGAGCTCAAAGCCCCTGCGAGGAGAGCCCCTGCGACCGCACCTTCTAGAATGGTTTTTTGCATCGCGGTGGCTTGCCGTTGAAGTTGCTTTTCCGCGGAACTTGCTGAGACGGTTGTCGTTGGCGCAATGGCCATCTTTTTAGGACTGGTTTGCGTGGGGCCGCAGGCGACAAGGGCAAGCGAAGCCACGGTTGTAAGGAGTGTTAGCCCTCTGAAATAACGTCTACGAGCCATGCGTAACTTCCTTTTTGTGATTCATTCGCGTCAGAAATATGTTTCAAAAATAAATTTGCGTCGTTGAATAGTCGTTGGTTATTTAGCCCCATATCGCGGGAGCGCTCTTCGCCGCCAATGAGGGCGACCGTCGCCCCTTTGGGCATAAAGAGTACGGCCCGATTGAGGATTTCGTCGTAATATGTTCGACTTTGATCAAGCCTTTGTAAAATCGTATCACGAGAGTCCTCAATGGCTTGCATATCTTTTTTGGCAATTTCCAAAATGGGGAGGGCATCGGGGTTGGTCAGGGCAATTTCTGTGATTTGCACAAGCGCAGTTTGGGCGATGACACGGGTGCGATCAACGCTGCGCAGGGCAACGATATCGGTGCGCATGCGTTGCAGGGTTGTGGCGGCAAGAAACATTGAGCCTTGGCCTGCGTCGGTGAATAACTGTTCAAGGCTCGCGTCATTGGGGAGGGCCAATTGCGAACGATAGGCATTCATTGCGACTTCGATGTCGGCATTTAGATTGCGGGTTGTGCCCGCTTGCGCGGTGTCATTGGACGCGTAGAACCCCAATGCGGCCAGCGCGGCACTCACTTGTTCAATATCGGCAGAGGCGAGAAGGTCTTGGCTGTTGCCAGAAATTGTCTGGCTTTTTTGCAACATCGCCACGCGGTCGCGGGCAAAATCCGCAAACAGGCCATCGGGGAACTGCTCCAAATATGCGCTGAATTCGGCAGGATTTGTGCTGCTGGAGATTCTGCGCCATTCGGCGAATTCGAGCGTATTTGGGTCCTTCGGGGTCGCATCAATACTTGCTGGAACGAAATAATGCTCGCCCAGTACGGCTTCCTCCACCCACGGCACCTGTTGGCCCTGCGTCTCAAGAACCACTTGTTGGCGCACCCGACCCAACATTAATCGCGCCTCAAGTCCGGGGGTCGCCAAGTTTTTCAGAAGAGCAGAGGTAAACACACTGTTTGCGCCCGTGCCATCAAAGGCAACATTTCCGGGATCAGTGGCATAGGCGATGAGCAAACCCGCGCCCCCTTTGGTGCGCACCAATCCTTTTTCCACCTGCCCTGCATCGGCGAACGGGTTGTTGCGGCATGCGTCCAAAAAGAGCATCCCAATGTCTGGCGCTGCGGCCTCAAAGACGTCGCGCACTTGGGTCAATGTCATCGATGCGCGGCGTAGGTCTTCTTCATTGATTGTGTCGATATCCGTGCCGATTAGGTAGTTTTGGCCTCCAATCTGAACGCCATGCCCTGCATAGAAAAACAACGCGATCTCTGCGGAAGCTGCCTCAGCTTGAAAGGCAGACAACGACACTTGCATGCCCTGCGAGCTTTGGTCGATAACTTCAGTCACGGAAAAGCCCAAACTTCTGAGGGACTCGGCCAGCGCGATAACGTCATTCTTGGGGTTTGGAAGCGCAAGATCTGGGCGGCTATAGTCTGAATTGCCGATCAAAAGGGCCACGCGACCACCCGCGAGGGCAACCGTAGGTGTGATCGCCAGTATTGAGATAAGGAGTGCAATAATAATGCGCATTTACGGTCTTTCAAAATTCAAATTGGCGATTTTCAACCCCATGTTAGCCACACCATAGGTGTAAGTATATGTTCTCATATCCGTAAATAGTATGGATTGCGATGGGTGCGACTTGAATTGCCAAGACAAGAGAGCGGTTGCAAACAGTCCTCTAGCCTGCATAAATGCCTAAAATTCTCTGGGTTTACTGGGGAGGTTCCAATTGATTAAAGGACCACGATGATGGCGAAAACTTCTGTTCTTGACGATATGTTGACCGATATGGAGTCCGCCCCGCAAGAGTTTAAACCGACGAACTTTTGGAACAGTGGCCTCAAGAAAATTGTAGACGATATTCAGGAATTTGGGATTTCCAGTTTCCGTACCCATCCCTCTGCGCGCTTCTTTTACGTTCCGGTCTATGCGTCCAATACCTATAGCCGTTGGCGGCATATCCTTGACCCGATCTTGGCTAAATTACCGCCGCGCAAACGCAAGCGCTGGGCCACGAGACTCACGCATTCTGATCGCGCCCGCGCGGATTATCGCTTGTACCGCGCCAGTGAGCGAGTGGGTGGTTTGGATCTGGATAAGGTGAGCGAAAGCACCGATGTTGAAGGTGAACGTTTTGAATTTGATGGGCGGGCCTATAGTTATCCCATGCTCAATTACATGCGCGCTTTCAACCTTTTGAAGCGCGAAGTCGACACCTCGGATTTTGCAAGCTGTTTGGAAATTGGCGGCGGATTTGGTACGCTTGGCGAGATATTCCTCAAGGCCCAATCCAATGGAATTTATGTCAATGTCGACATCCCGCCCGTTGCCGCCGTTTCGACGTGGTACCTGCAACAGGTCTTTGGGGCGGATCGTGTGTTGGATTATTCCCAGAGCCGTTTGATGGATGAAATTGATCTTGATGACCTGAAAGGTAAGTATAGCGCCGTGGTCCTGTGTCCGTGGCAATTGCCAAAGCTCAAAGGACAGTTTGACCTCTTTGCGAATTTCATGTCGTTTCAGGAAATGGAACCTGACGTGGTGGCCAATTACATATCGATCATTAGGCCACTGATCGCGCGAAACGTATTGGTCCGCAATCATGCGATTGGCAAAAAAGTCGCCGAAAAGAGTGGGGATATCGGGGTTCTTGAGCAGGTCACAACCGGATTTATCGTCGAGAAATTTGATGGTTTTGACGTCATGGCCCGCGATAGTTTTGTTCATGGCGCCCTATCTGAGGATGGGAAATACCAGTCCGAAGTCATCGTTTTAGAACGCAGTCCTAAATCCTAAATCGCGCGCCTTGATTGCGTGAAACGCTTGTTGTGGACATCGACTTGCGCGAGGTTTAAAAACTTCTAACGCTCACCTAAGTAAAACGAGCAATCAACAACCTCATAAGGGACAAAATATGCTGACCGGCTCTACAATTCTCCTGACTGGCGGAACTGGCTCTTTTGGATCGCATTTCGTTCCTATGACGCTTGAAAAATACAATCCTAAGCGAATTATCATTTATTCGCGTGACGAGATGAAACAATGGGAAATGGCCAAAATCTATGGCGATGACCCACGTGTGCGGTTTTTCATTGGCGATGTCCGCGACCGTGACCGCTTGATGCGCGCGCTGGATGATGTGGACTTCGTAGTCCATGCGGCGGCCACAAAAATTGTGCCAATCGCGGAATATAACCCATTTGAATGTGTCAAAACCAACATCAATGGCGCGATGAATGTGATCGACGCCTGTATCGACAAAGGCGTGAAGCGCTGTGTTGCCTTGAGCACGGATAAGGCCTCGAGCCCCGTGAACCTTTATGGCGCGACGAAATTGGCGTCCGACAAGCTGTTTGTTGCGGGGAATTCCTATTCTGGCGCTGATAAATGCCGCTTTTCTGTGGTGCGTTACGGTAATGTTATGGGCTCGCGCGGGTCGGTTATTCCGTTTTTCGATAGCCTCAAAGAAAAAGGGTCGCTGCCGATCACCGATCCACGGATGACTCGCTTCATGATTTCCCTTGAAGAGGGCGTTGATCTGGTTTGGCACGCGTTTGAGGATATGGTTGGCGGCGAAACTTACGTGCGCAAAATTCCGTCCATGAACATCCTCGATATTGCATCGGCGGTTGTTCCCGGAGCAAAACAAGAGACCATCGGTATCCGCCCCGGCGAGAAATTGCACGAGCAGATGATCGGTGTCGAAGATGCGCCCCACACCTATGAATACGACAAATATTTCAAAATCATTCCAGCGATTCACAATTGGTCAAAAGACCCATATCGGATTAAAGATGGCAAGAAAGTTGCTGAAGATTTTGAGTATACTTCGGACGGAAATCCTGAATGGATGGGCGTTGCGGAGCTTCAGGAATGGATTGCCGCGAACAGTGGTAAAATCGGTAAATTCTAATGATCCCATATGGCCGCCAAGAGATTTCGGATGAGGATATTGAAGCGGTCGTAAGGGTTTTGCGATCAGATTACCTCACGCAAGGCCCCGCCGTTCCAGCCTTTGAAGCAGCGGTTGCCAGTTCCTGCAACGCGGCTTTTGGCGTCGCGGTGAATTCGGCGACGTCAGCGTTGCATATTGCCTGTATGGCGTTGGACCTTGGGCGCGGCGATTGGTTGTGGACCGTTCCGAACACCTTTGTCGCCTCGGCAAATGTGGGGCTATATTGCGGTGCAGATGTTTCGTTTGTGGATACGGATCCGCAAACCTACATGATGTGTCCCGACGCCCTTGCCGACAAACTGGCTGCGGCGGAACGTGCTGGAACTTTGCCTAAGGTCTTGATTCCTGTTCATTTTGCGGGGCAAAGCCCAGCGATGGACCGGATTGGGGCGCTTGCCAAACAATATGGTGTGCGCATTATCGAAGACGCATCCCACGCCATTGGCGCCGCGTACAAAGGCCAACCCGTGGGCGATTGCACGCATAGTGATATCACCGTGTTTTCCTTTCACCCCGTAAAAATTGTTACCACCGCAGAGGGCGGGCTGGCGACCACCCAAGACCCAGAACTTGCACGGCGTATGGAGCTTTATCGCTCGCATGGTGTAACGCGCGATCCGGCTTCATTGACCGGTGAAGAGCTTGATGGCCCGTGGGCGTATGAGCAGGTTGCCTTGGGATACAACTATCGCATGACCGAGTTGCAGGCCGCGTTGGGTTGTTCGCAAATGACCCGCCTTGCGGAATTTGTGGAACGTCGTAATCAACTGGCAACGCGCTATGACAGGCTTCTGGCGGACCTCCCGCTGACCTGCCCAGACCAATCGTCTGATGCTTATTCTGCGTTCCATCTCTACCCTATTCAGGTGGACAATCGGGCGGAGGTTTTTGCGGCGTTGCGGGCGGCGGGGATTGGCGTAAATGTGCATTATATTCCGGTCCATACGCAACCGTATTGGCGCAACCGTGGGTTCAACTGGGGCGACTATCCCAACGCAGAGGCCTACTATAAGCGCGCGATCAGCATCCCGTTGTATTTCGGTCTAAGCGATCAAGATCAGGACCAAGTCGTCTCGAGCCTCTCGGCGGCATTGAATGTCTCATAAACCCGTCCTGTTGGCGTATCTCAACGGAATGCCGGATGTAGAGAGCACTTATCCGGTTCTCGCGCGCCTGCATAAGCGCGGCAACGTTGATGTGCGCGCTTTCGTTTACTCGAAACTGTTGCGCAAAGAAAAGCGTCTTACACAAGCCTTCAACAGCGAAGGTTTCATGCCCGAACCGGCGTCCAAATGGCGGATGAAACTCTTTTATAAAAGCGACATCAACAAAGCCGATGCGGTTCTTACGATTGCCGATCCAAACTGGGATTCGACCACTCGCAAACAACGCGGCACGCATATTCGCACCAACGGACAACAGAGCATTTTCCTACAACACGGCGCCTATCAATTGGGTGTGAACGGGCCTCTTACGGATGGGCCTATGGCGTATTATTCGCAACGCCTTTTGTTTTGGGAACCCCTTGGAAAAAACAGAAGCCTGTTTGAGGCTGCAAGTGCAGAGCGCGTTCAGGTTGTTGGGTTTACAAAAAAAAACATCCTTCCCGCCAATGCATGGGGTCCTGAAGTCAACGACTGGGTCGCTCGATATCCCAAACGGTTGTTGGTCTGCCAATCCTTCCGTTGGGGCAAAGGGCGCTATTCTGGTGACCATATTTCGCATTTTTACAACCTGCTGGATGCCATTCTTACGAACCATCCAGATATGGGGATCATCATTCGGTCTCACCGTGGGAAAGTGCGCAAAAATCACCGTAGTCATGACAAAGCTCTCGCGCAAAAGCATCCGAATGTACTGTTCTCACACTACTATTCAGGCCCCTTGGCTAAGGCGTCCATTCACGACGCGATTGACCTTTGCGACGCGATGATTTCGCCGACTTCAACGACTGTTCTGGATTGTATCTATTCCGGGAAACCTGCTGCCGTTTTTGCCGAAGACGTGGAAATTTTTTCCGAGTTGCAACAGATTTCCGACGCGGAAACGCTGGAGAATTTCGTGCGCTCCCTGTCGGAGCCAGATCCCGTTTATGATTCAATTCGGGAGCGGTTTGGCGCGTTTGACGCCAATTTGGACCGCGCCGCCGAAGCTATTGAAAACCACATGTTTGATGTGCAAGCTGGTTAAGAAAACATATCCCAAGCCAAAGGTTCGCCCCGTTTAAGAGTGCGATTTGCCGTTTTGCCAAGGGCGCTGGGCAGGTGTTTGGGCGCGAGGCCCAAACCAGGGCGGATTGATCTTAGATTTTCATCCGTCAAAACTGCGCCTTCCGCAAC
Source organism: Falsihalocynthiibacter sp. S25ZX9 (assembly GCF_041205405.1). Lineage (NCBI taxonomy): Bacteria > Pseudomonadati > Pseudomonadota > Alphaproteobacteria > Rhodobacterales > Roseobacteraceae > Falsihalocynthiibacter > Falsihalocynthiibacter sp. S25ZX9. The sequence goes on along the minus strand of NZ_JBGFCD010000013.1, from coordinate 84,886 downwards.
GTCTTCAACAATATAAAGCGATCGCCGGAAGGTCGCGTTTGTACCGCCTACGCCTGCGCGATCAAAACGTGGTTCGCCCAAAGCTGCGTGCGCCATGCGGCAGTCGGCGACCAATTGCGTAAACTCGTCTGGCTCAAGCGAGAAGTCCGCATCTGGTCCGCCGTCGGCGCGCGCGAGGGTCATGTGCTTTTCGATGACGGTCGCTCCCCGTGCAATCGAGGCCACAGCGACCGCTGATCCCAACGTGTGGTCGGAAAGGCCAACCGTCACGCCAAAGGCTTTTGCCAAGGCTTCAATGGTGCCGAGGCGCATTTCCTCTGGTTTGGCAGGGTAGGCCGAGATGCAATGCAGGAGGCAAATTTCGGTGGCCCCACCCTCACGGGCGGCGCGTAACGCGTCTTCAATTTCGGCGTAATTGGCCACACCAGTGGACATGATCATTGGCCTGCCTTGGGCCGCGACCTTGCGAATGAGTGGTGTATCCACGAGTTCGAAAGATGCGATTTTGTAGGCGGGAACGTCAAATCCAGCGAGGAAATCAACGGCGGTGGGGTCAAAAGGCGACGAAAAACAGTGCAGATTATGGGACTTCGCGCGGGCGAAAAGGGCTTCATGCCAGTCCCAAGGTGTGCTGGCTTCCTGATACAATTCATGCAGGCTGCGACCATCCCAAAGCCCGCCTGAAATGCGAAATTCAGGGCGATCAACGTCAATTGTAATCGTGTCGGCCGTGTAAGTTTGCAGCTTTACGGCATCTGCACCCGTTGTTGCCGCAGCATCCACCAACGCCAATGCGCGATCAAGATCGCCGTTATGATTGCCTGACAATTCAGCAATAATATAGGGAGAATACTCCGTTCCAATGGCCCGTCCTGCGATAGAAAATTTAGGGTGCATCGCTGTTTTCTCCTTTGACAGGCTGCCAAATACCAGCAGCCAATTTCACATCGCATCGGTCAAGTCGGAACGCAAGGACTTGAGGCTCCCCGTCGCCAATTTGACGAAATCCGAACCGTTTGTGCAAGGCAATCGAACGCGTGTTTTCAACGCGGACTTTTGCTTCAAGCGCGGCAACATCCTGCCGATCAAACAGTACCTTCAGGAAAGTCGCCAACATACGTTGTCCGGCACCGCGTGGCGGATTTTCCGCGCCCACATAAAACCCCCACGACCAAGTTTTCCCGGCCACGATTTGCGCGTTCACGTGGCCCAAATCGCGCGAGCCTTCGCTATAGATCATCCACAGGCCATCGTTCCCGCGCAAGGTTTTCTGCATCCAGCTTTCGTGATTGCTCCAAACGAGTTCCCTCGTGTCGAGGCTAGCAGACCGAATATGCGATTGGTTTCGCCAGTCGAATAACGTTTTGGCATCCCGCAATTCTATGGGTCTTAGTTTTGCTTCAAGCCCGTCCATCACGCGGCCGGCCCCTAGACCGTCGCACAACTCAGCGGCTGCTTCCGACATTTTTTGGCACTTGGAAATTGTCTCGATGAGGGCGTGGTTTAACGTGTTGGGATTCTTGGCCTGCTCCAAGGAAAGCGCAGTCACGGCCCCCGCGTGATCAAGGGCGTCGAGCACGGCTTTCTGGTTGTCCGCGGTACAAATGGCCATAGCGGGAAGGCCGAGACAGCAACGCTCCCAGCTTGTCATGCCTCCCGCTCCGATACATAAATCGGCCCGCGCCATGCGCTCGGCCATGTTGTCGGCATCCAAAGCGAGCGTCGCCTTTGGACGTGTCGCCAAAAGTGTTTCAACCTCGATTACGGTTTGGCTTGAAGATCCCATAACGACTTCGACTTCGATATCAGGAAATGCGGCGAGCGCTCGCAGTGCGAGGGGGGCCAATCCAGAGCCGTCGACCATACCCGGCGCAATAAGGATGCGTGTGACGGTATCATTTCGGCCGGCGAGGGCCGTGGGGCGCAATGCAGCGAATTCGGGTCTAAGAAGGGCAAAACTGGCACCTGTAAGTGTGGCATCGGCGGGATTGAGGCGCGCCGTTTCTGACATTCGAGTTTGATCGAGAACACGCTCGGACCCCAACGCGCGGTCATCCAAATCGTCGATCGCCATGAATTGCGCGGTAGAAGTCGCGCTTCGAACTTCGTGGGTCCAGCGTACATCCAGCCCATAGTGATCCCATATGATCCAGTCGGGGTCGAATTTCTGGGCGGCCTCAGCCGTCGCCCTTGCGTCCTCTTGCCATGAAGTCGCCAGCCAATTGCTGTGGACAGGGCCTGCCGGGTCATGGGGGGGAGGTAAACTTGGACTGATATCGTGGACCTTGAAGCCAGAATCCCGAACCCGTTGTGACATGGTATTGAGCCTTGCAGCCATAACAAATTCAACGTGGTGCCCACGCTCCGTCGCCTCGTTCGCCAATGTTAGGCACCGCATGACATGACCGCCACCAATGATCGTATCGCCGTCAGTCCGGATGAGAAGACGCATTTTTCTCCATTTCCAAAAGGGCAAACTGATGCTCGGCGCGACGCCAATCTGTAGGCGTGTCTATGTCGATACACCGTTCCGGCGGCAAAATCACCGAAGCTGCTCCGTCCCAAACGCGCGCGTTTTTATCGAGCCAAGTTTCTGCTCGGGCCCAATAGAACTGCCCCGCGTCAAAGTACGCGGGTTCCAAATCTTGGGAACGCATGGGCATTTTTTCGGGGTGCCTTGCTGCGACTCGCTCTGTTGCATCGATCATTCTATATGCGCGGTCAATCGGCGTGGCATACTCGCCAAGAGACAAAACCCAGTCAACATCCTCGGTCAATTGGTCTTTTCCTCGGGCAAGGTCGTCTCCCGAAAGAAAGAGTGCCGTCGGGTATATGCAGCATACAAGGGTTTTTGGCGGGAGGTTCAGTTTTTCCACCGCGTCACGGATCACATCCGTCGTTCCCGTGAAATCGTCAGCCAATGTGGAGTCCCGCAAAAAGGGAACTTCGGCCCCATGAGTTTGAGAGACTCGGGCGATTTCGGCATCGTCCGTCGTAACAATAACTCGGTCAAAACATGCACTCTGTTGGGCAGCCTGAATTGGCCATCCGATTGCTGGTTTCCCATGGAAATCAAGAATGTTTTTCCGCGGAATGCGCTTTGATCCACCCCGCGCAGGAAGAATTGCTATGGCTTTTTCGTGCACTGCGAACTTCCTTTGGCTTTGATCTCAAGTCGTTGACAGCAATAGATCATATCCTGTTTCACGGAACAAGGTACAGAACGCGGGCGCTCAATTGCCTTGGAACGTCGGATGTTTCAGGTATATAGCGTTGAAAGAAAAAGAAGTGATCGCCCCATGTCGCAAGAGAACCTACACGAAACCACGGCTGATCCAAAGCCAGATGGCCCGTTTCGGGATCGTCTGTTGTTCTGGTTTATTCGGATCATTTTGGCGGTGTTGCACCTCGTGCCCTATCCGTTGAGAATTCGAGTTGGTGGCTGGTTTTTTAAACATATTGTCGCCCCTGTCGCTGGATACCGGCGCCGAATCCGCGTAAATCTTGATCTTGTGCTCCCTAATATTGATCCCGTCGAAAAAGAGCGTTTAACTCGTGCTGTGCCAGAAAATTTTGGGCGCACGATGATCGAGTTGTTTTCTCCGAGCGAGTTTTTGGAAATTGCGCGGAAAACAACACTCAATGGACCAGGACTTGAAGCTCTTGAAAAGGCGCGCGCATCAAAGCAATCCGCGATTCTTGTTTCGGGGCATTTTGGGAATTACGATGTTGTTCGCGCGAAAATGATTGACCAGGGTTTTGATGTTGGGGGTCTCTATCGTCCCATGAAAAACGTGTTCTTTAATGATTACTATGTGTCGACCATTTCCAAAATCGGGCAGCCGCTCTTTCAGCGTGGGCGCCGCGGAATGGCGCAGATGGTTAAGTTCTTGCGCTCTGGGGGAACTCTGGCGATCTTGATTGACCAGCATATGGGACAAGGTGCACCGCTCACTTTTTTCGGGCAACCTGCGCAAACCGCGCTTTCTGCTGCGCAGTTGGCCCTAAAATACAACGCTGTTTTAATACCCTGTTACGCGATCCGCCAAGAAGACGGGTTGAATTTTCGAATTGAACTTGAAGAACCTGTCCCGATTGGAAGTGCCGAAGAGATGACACAGGCTCTAAATGATAGTCTTGAGAAAAGGGTTCGGGAAAACATGGATCAATGGTTGTGGATTCATCGCCGATGGAAAGCCGCAGGTTCGCTGGAGTAGGGCATTCAGCTGTTTGCTGTTCCGTGATTGATTTAATTCACAATGAACTCCGCATGCAGGGCACCGGCAGCCTTAATTGTTTTTAGAATATCTATAAGATCCCGCGAAGAAACTCCTAAGGCGTTCAACCCTTGAACGACTTCCGAGAGAGAGGTTCCACCCGACACTTCGGCTAATCCTGTTATTGGATCCTGTCGTACATCAATATTTGTACGGGGAACAACGACTTCCCGCCCATCTGAAAACGGGTTTGGTTGCGCAACGAGAGGTTCTTCCTGAATGCGAATGGTTAGGTTCCCCTGTGACACGGCAACTCTGCTAATTCTAACATCCTCGCCCATAACGATCGTGCCAGATCGCTGGTCGACCACAACGCGGGCTTTTCTTTGTGGCTCCACATCAACGTTTTCTATGCGCCCAATTGCATGAGCTGCGGAGGCCATTTTAGTGGCAGGAATATCAATTTGCACGGTTCCTGCATCCAGCATTAACGCGACCCTGCGACCGAATTCCCTATTAATCGCCCTCTCAATCCGCTCGGCAGTTGTAAAGTCCGGCGTCCGAAGTGCAAGCCGCATTTGTTTGATGGCAGCAAAGTTAAAATCAATTTCGCGTTCAACCCGCCCTCCAGCTGGAATTGTACCTGAAGTAGGTACGCCCCGCGTTATGCTCGCTGACTCTCCTTCTGCGAAAGCCCCTCCAGCAATTATCGAGCCCTGACTGACCACGTAGATTTCACCGTCTGCGGCGTTCAACGGTGTCATAACAAGCGTGCCACCAGCGAGGCTCTTTGCGTCGCCCATTGTGGAAACAGTTACGTCAATCATACTGCCCGCTCTTGCAAACGGCGGGAGGGTGGCTGTTACAAATACACCGGCAACATTCTTAGGTCGGAATTGTTCACCGGTTACATTTACCCCAAGCCTCTCGAGGATGTTTGACATAATTTCTTCTGTAAAGGGCGCGTTTCTTAGTCCGTCGCCGGTACCATCTAGGCCAACAACTAATCCATAACCAACAAGGTCGTTACTTCGGACGCCATCAAACTCAACCAGATCTTTAATCCTGACGGGTGATGCATGGGTGAGGCCGGTTGAACTCACCAGTAGGATAGTAAAAAGTGCCAGAATTCTTCTGATCATCTTAAAAAGTCCACTAGATTTAGGCGCGATAGTCGCGCAGTTACTGTGTAAAGCGTCTCGAGTTGAATTTGCACAGCTTCAAGTTCCGTCGCTGCAGTGTAGGGATCGGCTCCCAGTACTCTCGTGCGCGCCAAATCCAACGCGTGTATTTCTGTTTCGTTCTGAACGCGCATTTCGTCGATATGGGCTTCGGCAGTGCCCGTTGCTGCTCTCAAGCCTGATATTTCGTTCTCATTTGACAAAAGGGCCTCGCCAGCACTTTGAAGGAGGATTTGCCTTTCGGAGGCGAAGGCACTCATAGTCCCCTCGGAAATGAGAGCCGCGATAGCAAGACCTTTCAATACACCCCGAATTCCGGGATCGGCTGCTGTAATTTCAAAATGTGCTTCTCGCCCCGGACCAATCTTAAATGGCGAGAGCGTGGTCTGTGAGCCCGTATACCCAATTGTCTCGAACCCCCCACCCGCGTCGTCAAACCAAGAATCAATAACTGTAAGCGCCCCTGCCGCCGTTGTTTCGGTTGCAAGAAGTGGTGTTAAATCCGCGAGCATATCGTCCACGGAAGCAAGAGCGGCTGTGTCAGTCGCCCTTCCGGAAAATAGTGCTCGGCCTGTTGTTTGAGTATTTAGAGCGGAAACTACAGACTCGAATTTCTGTTTGGTATCGGAGGTGGTGGCGTCAACGAGTTCATTGTTGTTGGTATTTGAGGCCATAAGGAGCGCTGGCGCCGCCTCACCAGTTAACCCTTGAATGAAGCCAAGAACTGACTGCGCATTTTCCACGAATAATGCCGCTTCCGAATTCGCGGTTTTATACGCGCCCAGGGAAGCCGCCGCTTCTTCAATTTCACTTAAACCAGTAAAATCCCCGCGAACAGCCTTGGAGGTGTCGGCGACTCTTCCGCTAGAAAGCTCAAGGGAGAGCCTATCCATTTCTGTCTTGAGCTGTGCGTTCTGACGGCTAAGCATGAAAGTGCGCGCTTGGTCACCAAATGAGGAAAACATCATATTTTAAAGCCCCATCAATAAGTCAAGCATTTGGTCAATCGACTGAATAACCTTGGCATTCGCGGCATAACTGCGCTCAACAAGAAGAAGTTTTTGCATTTCCTGATCGGAGTCGACTCCATATGCCTTCTCCTGCGATTGCAGCGCGGTTGTTTTTGTGGCTGCAAAACTAACGTCACTTTCACGCGACTGTCTTTGCACCCCAATGGACGAAAGAAAATCAGCCGACAGATCATTCAATGAGCGAGCTGAAGACGCGAAACTGCCCGAAGCTGGTGCGATTGGGGAGCGCAGGGCATCAATCATGGCTTGAAGCTTTGACGCATCACCAACCTCACCTGCAGTCGCCGCCCCAAGACCATCTCTTAAGCGCCACACTTCGCCCCCTTGGGCTGGGTCAACAGATGCTGTTAGCGCCAAACGAGTGGAAAGTGCGGACTCATTTAAAGGGTTAAAGGCAGTCCCAGAATCGGTGAAGAGACCCCCTACACTGGTGTTGTCTACAGAGGGTTCAGAAAATCTCTCGACAAGGTTGCGTGCAATGGCATCGAGATCGGATTGTGCCTGAACGGCGATTTCATCCCTAACTTCGAACAACGAAGAGAGGGAGCCACCATTGATGCTGTTTCGTTCGGCTGTCGTATCAATCGGGTAACCGTTGAGCGAAATCCCCGAGAGCGCCCCTGATTCGAGCGTCATTTGAGGAACGATCGTGCTGACACCTGTGAATTGAAACTCACCCGCACGGCCGTCGAGGAGGACCGCGCCTCCGGTGGTGAAGAGGGCAACCGTGTTCCGGTCGCGTGCCACCTCTTTTAAGGGGACAATTTCGGCAATTCGGTCAATCATAACTTGCCGTTGATCCATCAAACCGGTGGCATCATGTCCAGAAGATGTTTGGGCAAGAATGTGGTCGTTCAATTCTTCAATTTTTTGCAATCTATCATTGAGAAAAGCAACCTGAGCACCAATTTCATGATCTGCGGACATTCGCATGTTCTGTATGTCGTCTGAGACGGTTTTGAATTTTTGGGTTACATCATTGGCAGCAATCAAGACGGCATTCAATCTGGGCGTAGAATCCGGCCGGCTAGAGGCCTCTATGAGTGCGGTTTCAAGGGCGCTGATTTCTTGATTTAGGGAACCTGCGTCCTCAGGAATGCCAATAGTCCGCTCCAATTCGCCAAGGAACTCACTTAAAACAGAGGCGTTTCCCAGTTCAGCTTGAGCCACCCGCCGATCAGAAATGAGGCCGGAGTCAACATTTCGAAATATTCCCTCGATTTGCACTCCAGCCCCATTCCCAGCCAATGACTGGGAAGAGAGCTCTAGTCGGCGGGTTGCGTACCCCTCCGTGAGAGAGTTGGCAATGTTTGAGGAAACGACTTGTGCGGCTCGCGATGAAGCCGAAAGCCCACTCAAGGCGTTCGAAAATGAAGATGTTAAACTCATTGCTTTTCCTCACTCATTTCCCCCGACTATCGCTTAATGTTGGTCGTCTCTTGCAACATTTCGTCGACGGTTTGGATGACTTTCGCATTTGAAGAATAGGCGCGTTGGGTTTGGATCAGGTTCGTGAGCTCGCCTGCAACATCCGTAGTTGAGCCTTCGCGCGCGAATCCGGAAACCTCCCCAGTTGGGCCGTCACCGGCGTCCCACAGGAAAAAGGAACCTGAGTTTGGCGATACCTGAAAGGCTTGATTGTTAAGGGATGTCAAAGCATTAGGGTTTGCCACGTCAACCAAGGGAACCTGATAAATCGTCCGGGTGAAACCTGTATCGTAGGTCGCGTTGATATAGCCATTGGCGTCAATCTCCACTGATGTCAGGTTGCCCACTGGTGAGCCGTCTTTCGTAATGGATGTCGGCGCAAAACTGTCTGAAAGCTGGGTCAAGCCGTTTGGATCCCCAAGCGTTCCAATGGTCATTTCCAAATTGCCACCCGCGACTACGAGGTCCAGCGTCCCATCGGTCGCATTATATGCCCCACCTGAAACGGCAACAACGGATTGCAACGTACCCCCATTTGCGCGACTGTCATCGAAAGTCAGAGTATACTCCCCGACCGTCCCACCAGCCTGTGCCGAGTCCGTAATTAGCATTGTCCATTCGTTTGAGGACCCACTCCCCGGTACCGTTGGCGTGAAAGTTACACCTAGTGTTTCCGAAGTTCCCAAGTTTCCAAAATACTCTACGGACAGCGGCAAGGTCTCGCCGGATGAACCGGCCTCAGTTTCTGTTGCGGGAAGGTTCACACCAAGATTGAGAGCGGTAGTAGGGTCGCCGGCGGATTGGTTCACATTGATAACGACGGGTTCGAGGCCGGACGTCGTATCCCGAGCGAATGTTGGAATTGTGCCATCTGCATCTGCAGGCCAGCCCAAAAGAACGAGGCCCGTTTCTGTTTTTAGAACTCCATTTGCATCTGTCCGAAAGGACCCGGTGGTAGTCATCATCATGGGGTCGTCGCCGGTCGCAGATATAGAAACCTCCGCAGTTACGGGCAACATACCGCGTCCGGAAACGGCAATATCTAGAGGATGGCTTGTGGCAATGAGAGGGCCGCGCTCGTCAATAAGACGACTTGTGGTAGCACGAACGCCCCCTGCGGAATAGGAGCCTGCGCCTGGCTCACCATTAATAACAAAGGATTGAAAAGCCGCAGTCGCACGTTTGTACCCATAGGTACCAGAGTTAGCGATGTTATCTGAAATAGTAGCCAAACGGGTTGCGTTTGCGCTAAGCCCGGCTACGCCGGCACTTAGGGAAGATGATATCGTCATGTAAATGCGCCTTTCTGCTGCACTGACCAATGGTCTACAACGACATCTACATGCGCATGCTTAACGGCCCCCTAACAATTAAAATGCGGTCTAATTTGTTTTTGCGCCGCGTTTTAGAAATCTGATCGCAGCAGGATGAGTTCAAGCCGATTGTTTCGATAAGACATTGGATCAGGGTCAATGGTTTTGCGAGATGCAAATCCCGTAACGCGTTGAACCCGTTTTCCTTCCAATCCTTCCTGCTCCAAAAGTTGGCGCATTGCCATGGCACGCGCCGTCGAAATACTCCAAGTACTGTCCGTGAGTGCGACGATAGGGACGGCTTGCGTGTGTCCATTCACGGCGACCTCATTGCGCACCAACTTAAATACACGGACCATCATCTCTGCTATTTCTCTTGTAATTTCAGTTGGTTGCGACGTTCCTTCGATGAACAGCGGCTCCCCCGGAATATCAAAAACTTCGATCACCAACCCTTCGTCGGTCAACCGCGTGAGAACATGCGTAAGCGCTTGGTCCAGCAGGATGCTTTCGCCACCAGCCCCTAGTAAGATTTGTTGAGCTTGCTCTAGATCTGCCTCCTCTGCGGCACGCGCAGCGCTTTCCTCTTCAGATTCCAAGCCACCATTTGCACCGTCAGTCTTACCTGTTTGCTCTAGAAGTTCTTCCGGCAATGGGTTGGATGCACCAACACCGTTGTGTGCCAAAGTTTCTTCGGGAAAGGGGCTATCCCCACCAAAAAAGCTACCACCTCCACCCGAGTTCCTATTGATTGTAATTGTTGGATTGAAGTAATCAGCAATCGCTTTGCGCTGCTTCTCGTTTGTGGCGCCCAGCAACCACATAAGAAGGAAAAACGCCATCATAGCGGTCACGAAATCGGCGTAGGCCACTTTCCACGCACCGCCATGGTGCCCAGCAGCTATAATTTTCTTACGCTTAATAATTATCGGACGCTTGCTGTTATCAACAACGCTCATGTCACCACCTCATATATTCACCCAGCCTTTTGATATCAAAGGGGTGTGAAAGTGGCGTTAACCCTTCAAATCCTAACTAATTTTTGGTTTGAGCTGCGATTGCAGATCCTGCAGCCCAACCAGACGACCATGCCCACTGGAAGTTGAACCCGCCGAGCCACCCAGTGACGTCGACCACTTCTCCAATAAAATAAAGGCCAGAAACTAAACGTGATTCCATTGTTTTGGAGCTTAACTGATCGGTGTTCACCCCTCCCAGGGTCACTTCGGCCGTGCGGTAACCCTCTGTCCCCGTTGGAAAAAGCTCCCAAGCGGACAAATAAGTCGCAATAGCTCGCAAATCCACGTCGCTTTGGTCCGCAAGGTTTCCCGTCAGGCGCATTTGGTCGGAAAAATAGTCAGCAAGCCGAGTGGGGAGCACCATGGCCAGAACGTTGGAAATTGACTTTTTCCCGTGCTCCTTGCGCAACGCTCGGAGGTCTTCAAAAAGAGTCCGTTCGGGTAGGATATGCACGTGGATAGGGTCTTTTTCGTTCCAGTAACTGCTGGCTTGCAGGATGGAGGGTCCGGATAACCCACGGTGTGTGAAGAGTAAGCCCTCACTAAAGCCAGTGCCATTTGCTGTGACGCGCGCGGGCACTGAAAGACCGGGAAGCGCGCTAAAATCCTGTTTGGTATCCTCACCAAACGTTAGCGGCACAAGGCCGGGGCGTGTTTCAATGATCGAATGGCCATACTGCTCTGCAATTTGATACCCTATGCCCGTCGCTCCCATTTTCGGGATCGATTTTCCGCCGGTTGCCACGACGACGGAGGAGGCTTGGAGCGTGCTTCCATCGTTTAAGGCGAGATCAAAAAGGCCATCGGAGAGGCGCATTGACGTCACCGAAGTTTGAAGCCGAAGCTCCACGGACGCCTTTTTCATCATCCGCAAAAGCATCGCGATGATATCTTTCGCCGTATCATCGCAAAACAACTGCCCAAGCGTTTTTTCGTGCCACGAAATGCTGTTCGTGGAAATTAACTCAATGAAATCCCACTGTGTGTAGCGTTTTAAGGCGGATTTGGCAAAATGGGGGTTTTGCGAGATGAAATTCTGAGGGCCACAATGGAGGTTCGTGAAATTGCAGCGTCCCCCGCCGGATATCCGAATTTTCTCACCCGCAGCTTTTGCGTGGTCAAGGATAAGGACAGTTTTGCCGGTGCTCGCCGCCTGGGCCGCACACATCATGCCGGCAGCGCCCGCCCCCATGACGATTACATCGAATTTTGAAATGCCACTCATGCCTTGCTGAACCACAGCCGCCCATTCAATGCAAGGGGATGCTTAACCAATAAAGAGTTGGGTTAAGTAGATTGAGCCACAGTGGGACCCCTTTGGATCCACGGCTGCGCCCGTTGCGGTCATACGCATTCGGTTGCTCATGAAGTTTTCACGGTGTTTGGGCGATTCGATCCACTGGCGGGAGGCCTCACGCGCGAGACTTGCATAACTATGGGGAGGCAGCGTGTTCCCTTTGCCGTCAGCAAAGTCGCAGGTCGCCATATTCTTTACAAAAAACGGGCCGCCCGTCAGCTGATATCGGTACATTCTAATAATGTTTTCGGCACCAGTCTTGACCTTGATCCCCGAATTCTTAATGCGATTTTGCGTAGAGTTTTGCCCTCTAACATTGGATTTGTGTGACAGGGTGCTGTTTTTTGCCATCCACTTCGAGTGTTTCGTCGCAGGCCTTGTGAGCTTAGAGTCGCTTGATAGCGCGGGAAGTCCTGAACGACAGCGTGCGTAGTTCACTTCGATAAGGACCGCGTTGTTTAACAAGGATTCGTTGATTTTTCCAGTCGCGGGTATCGCTTTATTCGATCCCGCGATGAGTGTCCGTTCGCAGGCGGCTCCTGCAACGCTTGATAGAAAAATTACGCTGACGACGAGACAAAAACTACGGGCAATACTTCTCATAATTAAGCTCCTAAACTGGTTTTAAGGCCAAACCGCCTAATCTATTTCGTAAGAGCAGCAACGCCGACTACGGCGCCAAACAAGCCCACAATCGAGCTTGCCGCTGTGACAACTGATTCGGTTGCAAGCACAACATCGCCGGGAACGATTTCGAATTTCTTAGCGCCAAACAACCCCTCTGCAGAAGTCAGGTCGATGGAAAACACGATTTGATCGCGTGCAGGGCCCGTTCCATCCAACCGGATCGCGGAAGTTGGGTAGTTTCTAAGCACGAGAATTCCCTCTGGGTCAGCTCGCAAATCGTTCAATCCACCCATCATCGCGATTGCGTCAAGCGCGGTTATGTTGTCTTTGCTGAAATAGATAGTTGCCTCATTTTTTGATGCGCCCATTCCTACAAAATAGCGCTTTTCTTCGTCGACAATAACCTTATCCCCGCCACGCAAAGTTGTGTCACGGCTTGGATCTTCATAGAGGTTATCAAGGGAAGTTCCGTAGGTCGTGTTATTGCGGACCAGGCGAATTTGTGGATTTCGGACGCCACGGTCGACCCCACCGCCTGCGGACAACAAGCTGAGGACGGTGAAGTTGCGATCTGGCAATTGGAAGCTTCCGGCCTTCATAACCCCCCCCACGAGGTCAACGGAATTCTTGCGGCCTGACACATGGACGAGTTGAACCTGAACGGCGGGAATAAGCGTCTCGATCTTGACTTGCAATTCCTTTCGAGCGCCCTCTGGGGTGAGGCCCGTAAGCAATACGTCGCCAACATACGGGACATAAATGGTGCCGCTTGGCGAAACAACCAGACCTGCGAGCTCAGTCGCTTTTTGCCCATCGGTGCTCAAAAGGGAGTTCTCTCCACTGTCCCAAATCCGAAGGCTCACAATATCGCCCGCCGCAATGATAGGGCTAGCTGGTCCCGCCTGGTGTGAGATCCAAGGATATGATTTTGAAGACTGATTCCCCGGCCACTTAACGAATTGCGTTAGGAAATCTGGTGAAATGACATGCAAGGCGAATGGGGAATTTTCATCTCCAGCGCCGCTAATCACCTCGCTCGAAACCGCTGCACCCCTTGGGAGTGAGCAGGCGGCAATGCCAAGTCCTGCTACGAGTGCGAAAATTAGGTTTGTCAGCCGTGTCATTTTGGTCCCCCAAGACCAGAATTTCGCACTATCTTGTGCCAAACCCGAGGATAATTCTAGTTTCACACAAGATACTGTGTGCAGGGACAAGGTCAATCATACATTTAATATATGGCTATATTTGTCAGCATAAAGCGATCCTCGAAGTGTGGTTTAGTACATGAAAAACACTCTAGAGGCCAAAGCCTAAGAATTTGCTAGCAATTTTGGAACAGGTCACTTCCGCTTTTGGGAAATGCATCCGAACGGTTGAGGTTGACGCATAAATACTGCAAAACAAAATCGGAAAACATATGCGCGCGGTCCTGAAGACTCTCTTCATATTATCGGCGCAGGAGATTGTGTGTGACTTGGCAGAAACGTAGTTTGGACATTTTTCTCGCGTGTGTGGGAATTCTCTTTTTTGCCATACCCTTTGCGGTGTTGTTCTTGTTTCTTATGGCTGTCCAGGGGCGGCCAATTTTCTACCTTTCGGAGCGCATGAAGTCCCCAAACGAGGGTTTTTTACTTTGGAAATTGCGCAGCATGGAAATGTCAGCGGTAAATTCTGGTGTGACCGGTGGGGACAAACAGGCGAGATATACGCGGTACGGCAAACGTTTGCGCCGTCTAAGGCTTGACGAAATTCCACAGCTTTGGAATGTGCTGAAAGGGGATATGAGTCTTGTTGGGCCGCGCCCACCGTTGCGGCTGTATGTCGAAGATTTCCCCGAACTTTATCAGCGAGTTCTCACTTCGCGGCCTGGAATTACGGGCTTGGCCACGCTTACTTACCACCAGCATGAAACTGAACTGTTGGCGAAATGCGTGACGGCCGAACAAACCGACACTGTATATCGGCGTCGCTGTATTCCCCAGAAAGCGCGTCTAGATTTAACCTATCAAGAGCACCAATCAGTGTGTTTCGATCTGGAAATTCTGGCCCAGACGGTTGGAAAAGTCTTTTCCGTACGCAAGTCAAGAGCTCGAAAATAGTCTGAAAACAGATGGTTACGTAGAAAATAAAAAAGCGGGCCTCATTGCTGAAGCCCGCTTTTGGTAAACCGAGGTATCAAAACTATGACACCCCGAAATTCCAGTTCACAGAACGACTTAGGTGTCGTCGTTGTTGCTTGCTACAACCGCAGCAACGGCTACGAGGCCGAGCAATGCGAGTGGTAGCCAGTTATTGCCTTCTTCTTCAGCAATGAAGACGTCTGGCATTGGCTCGGAAACAACTACTTCAGGGCTGCCGGCGAATGCTGTAGTGGCGGAAAGCGCCAAAACAGCGGTGAGTGCTGTGATTTTTTTCATGTTAGCTCCATTAATATATGCACGTACGCGAGAAAAGCATATCGTGGCTTGGGTTTACGGTAAAGTTATATTCTGTTGGTTACTCTAAAATTACTAATAGTGACACATAACCAACAGTTTCGGATACGAATTGGCGGGATTGACGAGCGATACCACTAGAATCGAGCCAATAGTCGTTTTTGAATTTGATTTCGCCAGCAAGACACGATTCTTTATAGTGTTTTGTGGCATAGGATTTGTTTAAAATTTGCGTCGTTTCGGCCCCAACGAACTTCCATGTACATACAGCCTGAAGCGGCGCCACTTGATCATCGCCATCGAGATAATAGTGCGTGCGGCTATGAGAGCCTGAACTTTGAATTGATGCGGGAACGCTCGCGGACACCAGATCGGCACCAAGGGCTTTCGTACCGGTGACAAAGGGCCCCTTGAACGTATAGGAGGCTCCATTTTTGGTGCGCCACGTTTTATAGGACCCGTTTTGTACCTGAAACGAGAGGAAAGCCATGCCTTCTATTTTTTCGACAAGAACAATTATTAGTGGTTTGGTGTTCGTTTCGATCCACGAAAGGTCGCCTTTGGCCGGAGAAGAGGATGCCGCCGTTGCCGCACCTTTGCTCGGTTTGGCCGAAGACATATATCTGCCCTTTAAGTCGCTATAAACTGCCGTACCTATGGTTTCGTCACGCTCTTCTGAGCTACAAGCAGCCACAGCCAATAGGCAGGCGGCAAGCGTTAACTTACGAGTAATAGTCATCACCGCCAGACTCTCCCTTGGCCATCTCTAATCGCGGCCGCATGATTGACACGAATACGGTCATAAAGACGGTCGTTGACGATGAGTTGGGCGCCGCCATCCCGTGACAAGACTTGCAGTGCAACTTCCTGAACGCGACGCGAAGGTTTGCCTGTGAGCCAGCTTTGGGGGATTTCAAGGATGACTCCTTTATCAAAGGAGCCTTCGCCATAATCTTCTGCACTCAGGTCGGTTAGTGTTGCAAATGCCCCAACGCGCCAGCCGTTTGTAAATTCGCGGCGCACGGTAAAGGTTCCGCCCACATCCCCCGCCAGATACTTTCCGGCGCTGAGTTGGAAATCAAATCCACTTGCTTCGTGTTTGTAATACACCGAGGCATGACCGGTTGCGACGCCGTAGTCTTGGAAGCCGAGATAGGAGTCTGTTTCGCGTTGAACGACATAGTTCGCCTCAATACCAAAGGCGAAGGGCTGATTGACAGGCATCCAAAGCAGCTCGGATGAAATGCCGCCGAACATACGTTCGAGGTAACCCGCGCTCACGCGTCCATAGATCTCTTCCGTTGGCTGAAAGAAATATCCCAAAGTAAGATACTGCAGCGAAACGGGGCTGAAGCTCTCGTAAAGGTTGGCATCGCTGCGCACAGGTTGGATGGCGGATGTTGAGGGAGATTCATCCTTTCCAAGAGTACCAATCAGCTGGGCTTGGATCGATCCAGATAATTCCAAACCGGGAGCAAGGAACTGAAGTGTCGTGGCTTCAATACCTGCGCCCCAGCGAATGGGGTCGTCTGGATCGAACAGGCTGAAATCCATGTAGGGGTCAATAGCCCACTGGAAATCCGGATAAACGCCAGGGGCATAAATCAGGTTGGCGGGTTTTGTGGGGACAATGTCTTCAATGACTGCGCTCGCCATGATGAGCGCTTCGCCATTGGGGGCCGTTGAGTATTTTTCAACGTCACTGCGCTTCAACTTAACAACCGATGTTGCCAGCCCATTGACCATATTAACGATCTCAAAAGTTTCAACGGAGGGCGGCATGGTCCGAGTCAGCGCGCGGGCTGTGCGGCCAATTGCTTGGGCGCTGTTGATGAATGTCTCGTTGCGAATGCGCACTTCAACCGAGGTGCCGCGCATTGCAACAGCTTCCATTTTGACGTCGTCGAACTCCATGTGTTTTTGGAGGTTTTGTGCCAGAATTTCCTGAGATCCGGGTTCCGTCATCCAGATAGTCGAATATTGCTCCGGGTCGTCAGCATAAACAGGACGAGGTTGCACGGCCAAGGGGGCAGGGCCATAGCTCCCCAAAACCGCAGGGCGCTTGGGGCTGAATTTCATCGAGAGGCTTGCGGCGAGTTCGGATCCATACATATAATATACGCCCGCCGATATGATGTCGTTGAAGCGATATTCGGCGCCGAAATTAAGGGGTGATTTACGGTCAAACAGGTCCTTTTCGCCAGCTTCAAGGGTGTAGTCGTCCGATGAATACTCTACCTTGAGCGAGAGTTTTTCTGTTGGCCGATACTCGACGCCACCGAAAACCGACATTGGGCCGCGGAAATATTGGTTGGTACTAAAGGTACCGCCCTGGCCAACATCGATTGGCGGTCGGGTGCCAAAGGGGGAGCCAATTGAGTTGTAAGAACCAAGCCGGCCCCACCCCAATCCAATTGTCGCCCGTATTTTTGGCGAGAAGTTTTTAGTGGCGGCAATGTATTCTGCGGAGTAAATTCCTGTGCCAGCGACATCCATGATGCCAACGGTCACTGCGGGCAAATACTCGGTTTCCGTCAAAAATTGATAGCGTAAATCAAAACTGCGGTCGTAATATGTTGGATACTCAATGGTGTTCCAATTATCGATCCGAGAATACCGAAATGTTCCAGATAGGCGCTTGGTTATTTGGAAAGTGCTAGACGCGCGCGTGCCCCCCGCAAAGGTCGACATTGTCACCGCAAGTTCGGCGTCCGGCATCGCTTCGCCTGACGGCATGTCGATGAGGCCTGCAATGCCGGCCAAGTTATAGGATGCGTCAGAGGCCGCAGTCGGAACCGCCAAAACAAGAGAAGCAATGCAAAGACTCGGCGCGGTGCTGCGCAGGGCGAGTCCCCGATAGCTTACTTTGTTTCTTTTGTGGCCCAGCATAAATCCTACCCGTCTAGTGTTGTTCATGGTAAAACATACCGTGAATCGTGGGGCAAGTAACAATACCCAACGGCCTTCGCTATAAGCAACAATCGTCTTGTTTACATCACATTTCGACTGCGGGTGGGGAGGCGGCTTCGGCATAACCTTCGACGCATCCATATAGAATGTCCAAGGCTGCATTCCGATCTGTGGTCGCGATCGCGTGGCGTAGGGCCTTGAGGGCGGCGGCCACTTCGAGTTCGGATAATGATTCTTCGCGCGCACAGAAAATCTTGGCATGGGGAGTCGTAATATTGCCCTCGCCAAGCAAAAGCTCCTCGTGCATTTTTTCGCCTTGGCGCAGGCCTGTCGTCAGAATTTCAATGTCCCCGTCTGGGTTCTCTGTCGTTTTGACTGTACAACCGCTTGCTTCAATCATGCGCCGCGCAAGGTTCAGAATTTCGACGGGTTCGCCCATATCCAAAACATAGACTTCGCCACCCTGCGCAAAGGTTCCCGCCATAAGAACAAGACGACTGGCCTCTTGAACTGTCATGAAATAGCGCGTGACTTCACTGTGAGTCACCGTCACTGGACCCCCGTGCGCAATTTGATTGCGAAAGAGCGGAACAACCGAGCCTGACGACCCTAGAACATTCCCGAACCGAACCATCGAAAAGACCGTATTTGAGCGCGAGGCTTGATCCTGAACGACCAATTCGGCCATCCGCTTGGATGCGCCCATAACATTGGTTGGGCGCACAGCCTTGTCTGAGGACACAAGAATAAACCGTTCCGCGTTGGCGTCATGGGATGCTTTCGCGAGAGTCGCAGTTCCAAGAACATTGTTTTCAAGCCCTGCGAGGCTGTTGATCTCAACCATAGGCACGTGTTTGTACGCCGCGGCATGAAAAACGACATCAATCTTATTTTCAGCGAAAACAGATGCAACCAATCTTGGATCGCTCACGGACCCTAGAACGGGTTTGACCTCGATTCCAAGTTCATTGGCGAAACTCGAAATGTCCATATCCGCGTTGTATAAGGCAAATTCACTGCTATCCAAAAGGATGATTTGCTTTGGTCCACAGGACAAAAGCTGCCGGCAGAGTTCAGAGCCAATTGTCCCGCCTGCGCCCGTGACAAGGATATTTTTGCCACGATAATTGTCCCCAAATTCGGTCACTTTGTGGTCGACTTTGGCCCGACCAAGTAGCTGTTGATGGTCACTCAGGGAGAAGATTTGCCCCATTTCCTCATCGCCAATCAATTCGGCAAAGTCAGAGGGTGTTAGGACTTCGAGACCAAATTTTTCAAACCGTCGAACAATGGCAACTTGCCGTGCAAACGACAGGGACGGCATGGCAAGGATGACTTTGTGCGCCTGCTTTATCTTGGCGATATGCGGGATTTGGGAAGGGCGTGCAATCGGGATGCCATCAATGGCAACGCTCTGAATGGCGGGGTTGTCGTCGGCGTAGCTTAGAATCTCATAGTGCTCTTTACTTTGGATCGCTTTGGCAAAATTCATACCTGTCTGGCCCGCGCCATAGATAATGAGGCGTTCCCGAGGATGCCCCGCGAGATAAATCATCTCGAGGATTTTCAACATCATTACGCGGCTTGTGACCGCAAACAAAAAGTAGCTATTCCCAAAAACCATGATAGTTCCCAAGGGATACTGCAGGCCGAAAAGCTTGCCAGTTGCCATAAAGGCAAGCGACAAAAGTATGGATAGTTGGGCGGTCTTGCCCGCAGCGCGAATTTCATAATCGCGAAGCCGAAAGTTTGGTATTTTAAGATAGGTCGTAAAAAGCGCCGCTAAGCAAACGAGGATTAACGTCTGGGCAATGATACTTGTGTTTGAGCCAAAGGGTTCAGTGGATGTTGATTGAACGAGAAGTGTAAATCCAAGCGCGACTGGAAGGAGTGACGTGTCCACAAACAAAAACACAAAACGTTTCTGCGCGCGTGTGAGTTTTTCAATTCTACCAAGCAATGACACTAAAATGGCCTCTTAAAACTTTTTCCAAGCGTTAAAATTGAAGGCCTGAAATGGCATACTTCAATACGTTCGCTCGGTCCCCACCGTGGGCCGCCAAAATTTCAGCGGCAATAGGTACGGGATGCTAGTGAGAAAAGAGGAAATTCGCTAGCTTTTTGATGCGGCAAGCAAAAAGACGCCGACATCGGGCTAAATTTAGCACAGATTTAGCCCGAAAATGGCTCAGTTAGTTTTGTTTCTGCTGGCTTCGACCATTTCGATCATTGTCGGCATTTCAATCATACCCGGTGCCAAAGCGTCACCAATCACAAAAGAGGGCGTTCCCCCAAAGCCAAGAGTTTTCGCAAGCGCATGAGTCGTTGCAATATGTTCGTCGACCTCGGGCGCATTCATATCTTCCTTCAAGCGATCTAAATCTAGACCAATGCTTTTGGCAATCTTGAGCACGGACTTCTCGTCGAGCCTGCCGCGTTGCCCCATCATCTCCCAATGGAATTCCTCATATTTTCCCTGCTCGCGGGATGCCAATGCGGCGCGGGCGGCATATACTGATCCTTCACTTAGGATGGGCCACTCGCGGTAAACGACGCGTACATTTGGGTCGTTGGCGATCAATTCCTCAACGACATCGGCCGCTTTTTTGCAGTAGGGGCAATTGTAGTCAAAAAACTCAACCACAGTCACATCCCCATCAGGGTTGCCCAAAACGGGCGCATTCGGGTCTTGTTCCAGCATTTGACGTTGCGCTGCGAGGGTCTCAACTGCGGCGGCGGCCTCGGTTGCTTGTTCTTGCTGTTGCAGTAGAATGAGAGCCGAACGAATGACGTCAGGGTTTTCCAGGATTGTTTGAAGAACAAGCTCTTTAATTTGCTCTTCGGTAAAATCTTGGGCTTGAGCCGTTGGAGCGAATCCCAGAAAAGTAATGAGGACAGTGGCGGTGATACGGCTCAGCATATTAGGACCCTTTGAAAGATGGTGTTGCAGCCCCTTAAAGGCGGTTTGATAAATGTGCGCAAGCATTTGTGGCGATTCTGGTCGTAAACTCACCGTGAGGCAACCCAACGTCTCCCGCGAAGATGTCGCGTTTCCCATCGTTTGGTCTCTGTGCCATATATCCGTCAGACCAGAGACGTTCACGACGATCTGATTTGCATGTGTTCCACGTGGGTCCCACACATGACCGGGTTAATAACGAGGCTAAAATGCGCATGAAAATTCTTTTGGCGGCTCTAATGACCGTGTTCGCAACGAGTGTTCTTGCGCTTGAGAGTGCCCACTATCAATCGAATTCTCTCAATGCGAAGTTACGGTCCGCGCAAGAGGGAATCGCCGCCGGAGCGCATACCTTTTCGGCTGGCCTGCATCTAGAACTCGAAGATGGGTGGAAAACCTATTGGCGTAGCCCGGGCGAAGTTGGCCTGCCGCCAGAAGTTGATTGGAGCGCGTCGGAAAATATTGCGTCGGTGGATTTTCAATATCCCGCGCCAACTCGGTTTCGCGCGTTTGGAATTGAAAATTTCGGGTATGCACATGAGGTGTTGTTTCCACTGCAAGTGACTTTGGAAAACCCCGGAGAAGCCGCCGTCCTTCGAGGGAATTTCTCGCTTCTTGTCTGCGCGGACGTGTGTATTCCTGATAACTTTACGCTGGAGCTACCTATCGGTCAGGGAGAGGGAATTGATGCGATCTCTGCTGGGTATATCGCCGCAGCGATGGCGCTTGTTCCGTCCGAGCCTTCTAAAAATCTTATCGCAAGCTCACATATGTCTGACCAGACTTTGACGCTGGAAATCCGTGATGAAGTGCCCTTTCAGATGCCGGATATTTTTCCAGAGTTCGGGTCAGGCTCGGCCTTTGGGGCTCCCGATGTGCGGCTGTCTGAGGGCGGTAAACAGCTGTGGGCCGAGATTCCAGTTCTCGCGTTGGATGACGACGCAGACGTACTGGCGCTCACAGTTGTGGATGGAAAACGGGCGATTACATTTGACGCGCAACTCGGCGATGAGATTCCCGCACCACCCTACGAGACTAGCGGCTCAGGGAGACAAACCTCCCGCATTTGGGTCTACTTTCTCGCGCTTCTAGGCGGGTTGATCCTCAATGTGATGCCTTGCGTCCTCCCGGTTTTGTCGATCAAATTTGCGTCTGCCATCAAGGTGCGCGACCAAAGTCTTACCCGTGTTAGGCGCGGTTTTTTGGCGTCGTCCTTCGGGGTTCTAACATTCATGTGGGCGCTTGCCGCAGTGCTTCTCTTGATGCGCGGCATGGGGCAAACGGTAGGTTGGGGGCTGCAATTTCAGAGCCCAATTTTTCTCGTCACCATGCTTGCGGTTCTCAGTGTTTTTGCAGCCAATATGTTGGGGCTATTTGAAATCTCCCTGCCGCAATCTTGGATGACAAGGATTAACGCTACGGGAACAGGCTCGGGATATATCGCGGATTTTTCAACGGGTGCGTTGGCTGCGGTCTTGGCGACCCCGTGTTCCGCTCCCTTTCTAGGTACGGCTGTGGCCTTCGCCCTTGCTGGGAGCACGCTTGATGTTTTGGGTATCTTTACGGCACTAGGCATCGGGCTTTCCGCACCCTATCTCCTCGTGGCACTGCGGCCCTCTCTTATTCGGGCTCTGCCCAAACCAGGGCGCTGGATGATCACGGTAAAGTTTGTTCTTGGTCTTTTGCTGGTCGCAACAGCGCTTTGGCTGGCGAGCGTTCTGGCCACAGTTTCTGGGGTGAAGTCGGCTGGGCTTGTCCTTTTGCTGTTGGTCGGTTTGGTTCTTGTTCTGACATTTGGTCAGCGTGTGAAAGCACCCGTGAGTATCGCAATTTTTTTAGCGGCTCTTGGGGTGCCACTCGCGCTTTCTGCGCCAGAACAAACAACTTACGCTTCCAGTTCCCAAATCGAATGGCAAAAATTTGACCGCGGAGAAATCCCCAGACTTGTCGCATCGGGTAAGACGGTTTTCGTCGACGCCACAGCCGATTGGTGTCTTACATGTAAGGCGAACAAAAAACTGGTCCTAACACAGGGAAAGGTTGCGGAAGTTTTGCAACAAGAGAACGTTGTTCCCATGATTGCAGATTGGACGCGCCAAGACGAAGATATCGCGCGCTTCTTACGGTCCAACGGGCGGTTTGGTGTGCCGTTTAATATTGTGTACGGGCCCGCAGCGCCGGACGGTATTGCCCTACCCGAACTACTGACATCGGATATTGTTTTGGACGCGTTCAAGCAAGCTGAGGGCTAATTTCGCGCACGACTGGTTTTGATCATTGGCCCAAAACCACTCAAGCAAGCGCCAAACGTGACGCTAGGGGCACATTTGACTGCCTTTGCGATTGAAAGCTACAAATATGCGACACGGTTTCGGGCTTTTTCGCATTCCCCCTAGCAAATGACGCACCAAGCGAATATTGCCAGCGCAAACGCGAGAACAGGGCCACGACGTGCCCGAAATGGCCGGAGATACCCATGAATTCTGATTTTTTACCTCGAATGCGCCAAGATTGGCTGGGCAATATCCGTCCCGACCTTATGGCGGGTCTTGTTGTAGCGCTTGCGCTAATCCCCGAGGCGATTGCCTTTTCGATCATTGCAGGTGTGGATCCCAAAGTGGGTCTTTACGCGAGTTTCTCCATTGCGGTGATTGTGGCGATCACAGGCGGCCGTCCTGGGATGATCTCGGCGGCCACGGCTGCGACGGCGGTTTTGATGGTGACCTTGGTGAAGGATCACGGACTTGAATATTTGCTTGCAACGACGGTCCTCGCGGGACTGCTACAGATCATTGCCGGCCTTTTGAAGCTTGGAAGCGTGATGCGCTTTGTGTCAAAGTCGGTGATGACGGGTTTTGTGAATGCCTTGGCTATCTTGATTTTCATCGCGCAACTTCCCGAGCTTAATCCCGCGACAATCGGTGTGAACACGATGACCTTTGTGATGCTCGCGCTGGGCCTTGGGATTATCTACCTCTTTCCCTATTTGACTAAGGCTATCCCATCTCCCTTGGTGACAATCGTCGTTCTGACGGCGTTGACGATGATGTTGGGGATTGATGTGCGCACAGTTGGCGACATGGGAGCGCTGCCAGATACGCTGCCTGTTTTCCTGATTCCGCAAATCCCTCTTACGCTGGAAACATTGCAAATCATCTTCCCGGTGGCGGCTGCGATTGCCGTTGTTGGCCTGTTGGAAAGCCTGATGACCGCGCAATTGGTTGACGATTTGACCGATACTGTTTCGGACAAAAATCAAGAGTGTATCGGCCAAGGTATTGCCAATACGGCGACGGGTTTCATTGGCGGCATGGCGGGTTGTGCGATGATCGGTCAGTCGATGATCAACGTTAAATCCGGTGGACGCGGACGTTTGTCTTGCTTTGCGGCGGGTGTCTTTCTGTTGATCCTCATCGTCGGGTTAGGCGACTGGGTGGCGCGTATTCCAATGCCAGCGCTTGTGGCGATTATGATCATGGTTTCGATCGGGACGTTTAGTTGGTCGAGCATCAAAGGCTTGCGCGACCATCCCCGCGCCAGTTCAATTGTTATGTTGGCGACCGTGTTTGTGACTGTGTTCTCGCACAACCTTGCGCTGGGTGTTTTGACGGGTGTGCTGCTTTCGGGTATCTTCTTTGCTTGGAAAATCGCGGCGGTGTTCCGCGTGACGTCAACGTTGAAAGATGGCGGTCGCGAGCGGGCGTATTTGGTCGAAGGACAGATGTTCTTTGCCACCGCACCCGACCTTGCGCCTGCGTTCGATTTTGGCGAAGTGCTTGAGCGTGTGACAATTGATGTCAGCCGTGCGCATATTTGGGATATATCATCTGTTGCCGCATTGGATATGGTGGTGCTGAAGTTCCGCCGTGAAGGTGCCGAAGTTGAAATCTTTGGGATGAACGAAGCCAGCGAGACCTTGATGGGTCGTTTGGCCGAACACGACAAACCGGGCGCGCTTGAGCGTCTGATGGGCCACTAGGAGGTGACTATGTCTAAGATTATCGCATTGGTGGACGGTTCGGTTTATTCGGAAAGCGTTTGCGACCACGCCGCTTGGGTGGCGACACGCAAAGGCTCCTCGGTTGAGATCCTCCATGTTTTGGGGCGCCGCGAAGCGGGCTCCAAAAATTTGTCGGGAAACATCGGATTGGGCGCGCGCAGCAAACTCATGGAAGAGCTCGCGGATTTGGACGCCCAAAAGGCCAAACTCAATATTCAGCGTGGCCGTGCAATCCTTGAAGATGCCGAAGCGCGGGTACGTGCGGATGGTGTGAGCGAAGTGCAAACCCGCCTCCGTCATGGCGACCTAATGGACGAGTTGCACACGGCGGAACAGGACAGCGATCTTGTTGTGATCGGCAAACGTGGCGAGGCTGCAGATTTTGCGAAACTGCATCTTGGCTCAAATGTTGAACGCGCGATCCGCACCAGTAAAAAGCCCGTACTCGTGACGTCGCGCGCCTTTCGGCCTGTAAAAACGTTTATGATTGCGTTTGATGGCGGCGCAAGCTCGATCAAGGCGGTCGAACACGTAGCTCAAAGCAATGTCTTCGCAGGTTTGGCATGCAAATTGATCTTTGCGGGCGCAGATACGACGGCAAATCGCGCCACTCTTGCAGGCGGGAAAGCAATTTTGGCCAAAGCCGGATATGACGTCGATGCGCAAATCCATGACGAACGCCCCGATGTTGCGATCCATGAAGCCATCGAAACGTTGTCTATCGACATGCTTTTGATGGGGGCCTTTAGCCACTCGCGTATTCGTAGCCTGTTCATCGGCTCGACGACGACGGAAATGGTGCGCTCCT
Source organism: Falsihalocynthiibacter sp. S25ZX9 (assembly GCF_041205405.1). Taxonomy (NCBI): domain Bacteria; kingdom Pseudomonadati; phylum Pseudomonadota; class Alphaproteobacteria; order Rhodobacterales; family Roseobacteraceae; genus Falsihalocynthiibacter; species Falsihalocynthiibacter sp. S25ZX9. Next base: position 59,661 of record NZ_JBGFCD010000013.1, on the reverse strand, counting down.
GCTTGGTGCCATTGTTGATGTTCCGCTAAGCGCCTTTCTGCGTATATATTCACGATTTGCATATCTGATCGCACAAAATAAAGCGGTGTGGGCCTTTCCACACCGCGCCGGATGCGCTATTTGAGCCGCGTCCTTGTGACCGTAACGAAGGAGTCCCCATATGGGCTATAAAGTCGCCATCGTCGGCGCTACAGGTAATGTAGGCCGCGAAATGCTAAATATTCTGGCCGAACGCCAGTTTCCAATTGATGAGATTATCGCGCTTGCGAGCCGTAAATCTATGGGCTCGGAAGTAAGCTTTGGCGACAAGACGCTCAAGACGAAGGACCTCGACACGTTCGATTTCACTGGTTGGGATATGGCGCTTTTTGCCGTTGGTTCCGAAGCCACAGCGAAGTACGCCCCGATTGCGGCGAAAGCTGGTTGTTTGGTGATCGATAACTCATCTCTGTACCGCTATGACCCACAAATCCCGCTGATCGTTCCAGAAGTGAACCCCGATGCGATCGAGGGTTACAAAAACAAAATGATCATCGCGAACCCGAACTGCTCCACCGCCCAGATGGTGGTTGCCCTTAAGCCCTTGCATGATCGCGCCAAGATTAAACGCGTTGTTGTGAGCACCTACCAATCGGTTTCTGGCTCCGGCAAAGAAGGACTCGATGAGCTTTGGAACCAAACCAAGGGCATGTATGTCCCCGGTCAAGAGGTTGCGCATAAGGTCTTCACCAAGCAGATCGCCTTTAACGTGATCCCGCATATCGATGTTTTCCTCGATGACGGTTCCACCAAAGAAGAGTGGAAAATGGTCGCCGAGACCAAAAAGATCATCGATAAGTCGATCAAAGTAACCGCGACCTGTGTGCGCGTACCGGTTTTCGTTGGCCACTCCGAAGCGATCAACATCGAATTCGAAGAGTTTATCGACGAAGACGAGGTGCGTGACATCCTGCGCGAGGCCCCAGGCGTCATGGTGATCGATAAGCGCGAAGATGGTGGCTATGTGACCCCGATTGAATGTGTGGGCGACTACGCGACGTTTATCTCGCGCATCCGTCAGGACAGCACGATTGATAATGGGATCAACCTGTGGTGCGTTTCTGACAATCTGCGCAAAGGTGCGGCTTTGAATGCAGTTCAGATCGCCGAGCTTTATGGCCGTCGGATTTTGAAAAAGGGCTAAGTCTCGGCCGTGAGGCCCAAGATGTTACCGATTACAATAACGCCTTCCGAGTTAATCTCGGGAGGCGTTTTACATTTTGGGAATGCCGAACTTTTAAATGGGCGCATGCGTTTATGACGTGAACTATCCCGATAACAGTTTGTTAAGTTCTTGTTTACTTGATTCTTTTCCCAACCAAGCGCATTCGAAAAATTCCATGTGGCGGTGGGTTGTTCGGAATATGGCGAAGAAACCTTGAATTGAGGCGCAATTGGATAGGTATCTTGCTGGGTTAAAACAAACTTTAGTAGTTCCTATACCATTGGAGGCCCGTCCTCTGCTCTTGGTAGCCGTTTTATCCCTTTGCTTGCTCGTTTTTTGTCAAGTTTTGGGTAACACTGGTTAGCAAGAACTTAATCAAACTACATCATCTGGAGATACAAAATGACAAACGTTAGCCTTCAAGAAAAAGCCCGCCTTGGTCGTACTGTTGCTCTTGCTCGTTTGAAAAGTGAACGTGCACGTCAAAAATCTCTCGCTATGTTCTGCACTATTCGCGACACATCCGGTACGCCAGAACACTTCCTGCCAACTTACGACAAACCCGTGCTCCTCGAAGCGTCCCGTTTGGCCGCCTAAGACGCCGAGGGATTGCGGGTCTAGACGGGAGCGAAGAGACCAGTTTTTGGATTGTAGTATTCCAAACCACCTTCGCCAATATCCGTCCAAAGACCATGCAGGCTCATTCGTCCTTCTTCGACGGCATCCCGCACAAATGGGAATGTCATCAGGTTTTCGAGGGACACAAGAACCGATTGATGCTCAAGCGCCCTTGTGCGCTCGGCCTCATCTTCAATATGGACAACACGCTCAAAGCCGGGACGTAGAATGTCCATCCAACGGCCAATAAAGCTGGTCTTTTCCTCAAGCTCGGGGGCAATGCCGGAACACATATCATGGCAGCCACGGACGCCGCCACAACCCGAATGGCCCAGCACCACCATATTGGTGATGTGCAGAGCCGAGACAGCATACTCAACTGCGGCAGATGTGCCGTGGATATCCCCATCCGGTTTGTAGGGTGGCACAAGATTGGCAATGTTACGATGTATAAAAAACTCGCCCTGATCGGCGCCAAAGATCGAGGTCACGTGGACGCGACTGTCGCAGCACGAGATCACCATGGCCCTAGGGCGCTGGCCTTCGTCGGCCAATCGCTGATACCAAATTCTGTTTTCGGCATAGGTGGTGGCTTTCCACCCCATGTAGCGCTGAACAAGATAGGAAGGTAACGGTTTCGCGTGTTCCATAGAGTTTCCTTTGACCAGTATTCAAAGTGTTCTAAGGCGCATTTGTATGGAATTCGAGAGATTTCTGTATTTTGCGTAAACTCTTTCTAAGGTTACGCGACCTTAAATGAAATTGCCGTGGGGGCTATAATAAACCGGAGGGTGTGGTTTTGGTGGAAGCAGTTAATCTTCGACCCGATGAAAATGTGCGTCTCAATCCAAGTCGTTTGACGGAGTTGTTTGTTCAACTTGGCAATCGAGGAGCTGAGGATGTTGTTTGTCGGGCGATGGAGGAGCTAGCCGTTAGGTTGGCCGATATAGAAACCGCCTATTGGCAAGGCGAGTTCTCCAAGGTGAGCAAAGGTTCTAGGGGGCTGATTGCTATTGCGGATCAGATTGGTTTGAACGGATTGGCGCAAGTTGCGCGTCACGTGGCCGCCACTGCTTCGCGCAATGACCCCACCGCGATAGCGGCAACGGTTTCGCGTCTCGTTCGTATGGGGGATAAGTCGCTTACGGCGGTTTGGGAGGCGCAAAATATGACCCTGTAGCGCGGAATTTCAATTTCGGCTGTATTGTTGTCCTTGCAGCTTCCAAGCATGTCTTTAGTCTGTGTGAGGTCTTTACCCTAGCACAGGCTACCCTATGTCGATGAAATTTGCCCAACTCTCCGCCGCATCTATTCCGTTGCATGTTATTTCCAAGCCGGAATGCGAATCGTTTCTATCGGGCTTGCCTGCGGCGTCGCAAAACTGGGTGGCCGCGCAGGGGTTCACTGGAGGTTTGGGAAGCTTTTGCGCGCTTCCGAATGCAGACGGAGGAATTTCCGCCGTTCTGGTCGGGTACGGCGACGCATTGGGTCGCGAGCGCGGCCGTTTCCATCTCGGCGGTGTGGCGGCCAATTTGCCAAAAGGCGCATACCATATTGCCCAAAGCCCTGAAGGTTTTGACGTTGAAGTCGAAGCACTTGGCTGGCTACTGGCGGGATATCATTTTGACAAGTATCGCAAACAGCCTGCTAGTGGCGCTGAACTTGTAGCGCCTGAGTCGGTTGATGTTGCCCGCATTGAGGCGATTGCCACCGGTGAAGCCCTCACGCGCGATTTGATCAACACGCCAACCTCGGATATGGGGCCTGAACAGCTTCAGGCGGCCTTTTTCGATCTGGCAAAAGCCCACGGAGCCGTGGCAACCGCTATCGTCGGAGAGGACTTACTCGCGCAGAATTTCCCGATGATTCACACGGTCGGGCGGGCCTCCGCCCAAGAGCCGCGTTTGCTTGAAATGCGCTGGGGGACGGCGGGGCCAAAACTTACCCTCGTGGGCAAAGGCGTGTGTTTTGATACCGGCGGGTTGAACATCAAGCCTGGTGCGTCGATGGGACTTATGAAGAAGGATATGGGCGGGTCGGCGGCCGTTCTTGGGCTGGCACAGATGATTATGTCGCTGAAGCTGCCGCTTCAACTTCGGGTTCTTGTTCCAGCCGTTGAAAACTCAATTGATGGGTCGGCGTTTCGTCCCTCCGATATTTTGATATCGCGCAAGGGGCTGACGGTTGAGATCAATAATACGGATGCCGAAGGGCGGTTGGTTTTGGCCGATGCGCTTGCACTGGCGGACGAAGAAGAAACGGATTTGGTGATCTCAATGGCAACGTTGACTGGGGCTGCGCGGGTTGCTGTGGGTCCGGATTTGGCCCCCTATTTTTGTGGCGATTTAGACACGGTCGCAGCATTGGAAAATTCGGCAAAGCGCGTGGCAGATCCCGTATGGCGCATGCCCTTTCACACCCCGTATGAAGCTATGATCGAACCCGGAATCGCGGACCTTGATAATGCGCCAAGCGGTGGGTTCGCAGGATCTATTACGGCGGCGTTGTTCCTGCGCCGGTTTGTGACGGATGCACCTCGATATGCCCATTTTGATATTTATGGTTGGCAACCTACGGCGGCTGCGGCCCGCCCCAAGGGTGGTTGCGGGCAGGGAACGCGCGCTATTTTAGAAGCGTTGCCAGCAATCTTGAAACTATGACGGATCGTCGGACATATTTCGCAAATGAACGCGTTGCTCATGTCGGGTTGCGGGGGCAGGTAGACGCCGCGCATTTCGTCGAGGTTGCGGCGCGTCGGGTGTTGGTCCCTGTTGTGGACGTTTGCGCCGCGCGGCGCGGGACGCGGGACTCCCAGTTGCTGATGGGTGCGGGGTTTGACGTTTTGGAAACGCTCAACGGGTGGTGCTTCGGGCGCGTCGTTGCGGACGGTAACGTTGGATATGTGGCTGAAGTTTCCTTGGGCGAGGCCGTCGCACCAAGCCATTGGGTTACGGCGCGTAGTTCGCATATTTACACCGAATTCAGTTTGAAATCGCTCGATAAAGCTGCGGTATCGTTTGGCTCGTTGTTGAGTGTCGTTGCCGAGTTGGAAGGGTATGTTGAGCTTTCGGGGGGAGGTTTTGTTCCTGTGCCGCATGTATCCCCTTTGTCGGAGCGGCCTTTGGATGCAGCTAAAACGGCTCTGACGTTTCTTGGCGTGCCTTATCTTTGGGGTGGGGACAGTGTGTTTGGGATCGATTGTTCGGGGCTTGTGCAGGCTTGCTTGCGCGCTGTCGGCACTATGTGTCCACGCGACAGCGATCAGCAGGAAGCCTTTTTCACCACAGATGTGGCACCTAAAGATTTACGTCGGGGCGATTTGGTTTTTTGGCGCGGCCATGTCGCGATGATGTTGAATGAGAGAGAAATGATCCACGCAAATGCGCATCATATGGCCGTTGCGATAGAACCGTTTGAGGTGGCCCGCAGCCGTATTGGCGCGCGTGAGTTTGGCGAGATTACCTCGATGAAGCGCCCCTGAGGGGTTTTATTTTACCGCTCGGATGAGTTTTTTCTCAAGGACGCACAGGACGGGTTTAAGTTCATGTCCGCGTTTGAGGATTTGTCCGTCCATACCGATGACTGCATAAAGCCCCTGTTTTAATCGAAGCTTGGGGCGTTTTTCGATCCGGTACAGCGGGTTTTCGGCGCTGCGGCGGAAGATTGAGAAGACTGCGACTTCTGGTAGGTGTGAGATTCCGTAGTCGCGCCACTCGCCAGCGGCAACCATGCGACCGTAGAGGCCGAGAATGATCCCGAGTTCCGTGCGGTGAAACGCCACCTGTGCGGGGGCTTGGAAAGGTTTGCGGAATGCATCGACGTTCATTCTGAAATTTTGCGCCGAAATGCCCAGAAAATCAAGCCTTCATGCAAAGCGGCCGTGACAAAACCAGCCAGTCGAAAGCGCGGCTCCGTGTGCAAAATAGATCCACAATTGCTGGCCGTGTTGTGTTGTTGCACGCCAGTAGTCCCGCACTCCGTTGCGCCAATCAGGGTCATCTAGCCACCATTCGGGCGCCACACGTTCGGGGCCGGAGGCATAGGTGATTTCAAACATCTGGCCACGAAATTTTAACCGTCCGGGGGGCATTGGATCGGGCTGTGTTCCCATTAATGGCTCGGGACGCCATAGGTGGAGTGGGCGGTGGGTCGCGGGGGCAGGCCACTTGGCGTCGGCTCCCATATCCACGCCATAGGCCGTGGACCACGCGGCCCCAAACGTCAGCGCGGCTTTCTCAGGGAGGTGGCTTGAGGCGGGGTGGCGGCGTGTGATGGCTTCAAGCCCGAGGCGTGCCCCAAGACGCCCGATTAGATCGTCGAGAACGGTGTCTTGGGCTATATTTGCGCGGGCTTGGCCGCTGGCATCGAAGTGGCCTTTGTGTTGTTGGGGCGCGAGGGATTCGGTTTGATGGGCCTCGATGCGCAAGATATCAACACCAAACCCAACATCAATATCAGAGAGCTTCATCGCCAAGAGGGGGCGGATACGATCAGGGTCGGCGCTGGGCCGTGCGAGGCCGATTTCGATGATTTGGGACGTTTGATCGGTGCGGAAAGCTTGGAATCGCACGCGCCGCGCGCCGCGTCCTTTTGCCTGTAGGCGTTCCGCCAAGGCAGGTAGCAAGCGATCAATGCCTGCGAGCATATCCGCCTCAAGCCCGATGGGTTCTGGGAGGGTGAGGCGCACGGCAAAGTGCAAGGGCGCGCGAGCTGGGGAGACCGGTTCGGGGGCGACGCCGTGGGCTTGATCAAGACGCAACATTACGTCTTTGCCAAAGCGGCGGGCGAGGGCGGCGCGGGGCATGCCTGCGAGTTCGCCGATCTGGCGAATGCCGAGTCGTGTGAGTTGGGTTGTGATGCTCTCGGGTAGGCGTAACGCGGCGACGGGGAGAGGCGCGAGGGCGCTATGCGTTGCTCCGGGGGCGGCGATACGGGCCCCGCGCGGGGCCCGCGGCATAGCGCGGGGCGTGGGGCCTCCGCGTTCCCAATTGCGCCGTTTTGTGGCGCGGGACCGGGTGGCGCGGGCCTCTTGGTCGACGGCGTCGCCGGTGCGTGCCATGCCCAGAGGCTGCCCCGCATAACGCGCCAAGGCCCATGCCGCGCCAACGGTATCCGCAATCCCCGCATGGACCGTCAGGTTAAGCTGGAGACAGTCTTCTTCGACGGCCGCCAAAAGGGATTCCTCGCCCCCAAACAGATGTGCGCAGCCCGTGATATCAAGAATCAGCGCGGTCTTGCCCTGCTCCCCGACCCAAGGCGAAAACTTCCCCGCCCATCGACGCAATGTTTTTAGGAAATCGGCCTCTGCTTGGGGGTTTTGCAGCCGTGTAATCAGCGCGGGACACATGGCGCGCGCATCGCGCAGGGGTTGCCCCATCGTGAGCCCCGCTTCAGATGCCGCCAGCGAAAGCGACGAGAGAATTTGCATATTACCAGTGTCGCGTGCCACCGCGAGCGGCGCCTCAAGGGTGCCGCGCTCAAGGCGCAAGAGGCGCTCGGCCCCGAGGCGCGGGAACCAGAGAGAGAGGATGCGTTTGGCAGGCATGGGGCAGAATCACACTTTTGTTCGCACTTTGTTCTATACTAGAGTGTGCAGAAAAAGGCTTCAAGGCTGACGTGAATATGCGCTTCTGAGGTTGAAACTTTTTTGGCAATAGATCACGCTGTGCCCAACATATTTGGAGGAAGCATTATGAGAACGCGCGCAGCCGTCGCCCTTGAGGCCGGAAAACCTCTTGTCGTTATGGACGTCAATCTCGAAGGACCGAAAGCCGGAGAGGTCTTGGTTGAAATCAAGGCAACCGGCCTTTGCCATACGGATGAATTTACACGCTCTGGCGCGGACCCCGAGGGGCTTTTCCCCGCGATTTTGGGCCATGAAGGCGCGGGTATCGTGATTGAAGTGGGCGAAGGGGTGAAAAGCCTTCAAGTAGGCGATCACGTGATCCCGCTTTACACGCCGGAATGTCGCGAATGCGAATATTGCCTCAATCCGAAAACCAACCTCTGTCAGTCGATCCGAAGCACACAAGGCGCGGGGCTTTTGCCTGATGGAACCACGCGGTTCTCTATGCTGGATGGTACGCCAATCCACCATTATATGGGCTGTTCCACCTTTGCCAACCACACGGTTGTGCCGGAAATTGCGCTGGCAAAGGTGCGCAAAGACGCGCCGTTTGATAAAATTTGCTACATCGGTTGCGGTGTGACCACGGGCATTGGCGCGGTGATCAACACGGCCAAAGTTGAGATTGGCTCCACAGCGATCGTCTTTGGGCTCGGCGGCATCGGGCTCAATGTGATCCAAGGGCTGCGCCTTGCGGGGGCCGATCAAATTGTGGGGGTCGACCTCAACGATAGCAAAAACGAAATGGCGACACGTTTTGGGATGACGCATTTCGTGAACCCAAGTGAAGTTGAGGGTGACTTGGTCGCGCATCTTGTGGAGCTTACGGGTGGTGGTGCAGATTACACGTTTGACGCCACGGGCAACGTGAATGTCATGCGCACGGCCCTTGAGGCGGCGCACAAAGGTTGGGGTGAAAGCATCATTATTGGCGTCGCGCCTGCAGGTGCCGAAATCTCCACGCGTCCATTCCAACTTGTGACGGGGCGGTCGTGGCGCGGAACCGCATTTGGCGGTGCATCTGGCCGCACCGACGTTCCCAAAATCGTCGATTGGTACATGGACGGTAAAATTGAAATCGACCCAATGATCACCCATACGATGTCGCTGGACGAGATCAACGAAGGATTTGAGCTGATGCACGCTGGAAAATCCATTCGTTCGGTGGTGCTTTATTAACCAAGCCACTACATAGATAGCAGCAGAGACTGAATCCTGAGGATATTATGACTGAAGAAACAAACAAAAAAGACGAAGCAGTAAGCCCAACAGCGGAGAAACTGTTTTTCAAAAGTCGCAATGTCTTGGTGACAGGCGAAGTAAACGACAAGCTGGCTAAGCAAACCGTTACGCATCTTTTGGCGCTTGCCGAAGAGAATGACGACCCGATCAATATGTTCATCAGCTCCCCTGGTGGTCACGTTGAATCTGGCGACATGGTGCATGACATGATTAAGTTCATTACGCCAAAAGTGCGCACGATTGGGTCTGGCTGGGTCGCGAGTGCAGGGGCGTTGATCTTTGTCGGTGCCGATAAGGAAGACCGCTATTGCCTTCCCAACACGCGTTTCCTCTTGCACCAACCCAGTGGCGGTATCGGCGGCAAGGTGACGGATATGCAAATCCAAGCCGAGCAAATCCGCATCATGCGCGCGCGCTTTGATAATTTGTTTGCTCTGGCAACAGGTCAAACAGCCGAAAAAATCGCGCAAGATACGCAGCATGATTTCTGGCTGAACACTGAAGAAGCCTTGGAATACGGCTTACTGGGTCACGTCATTTCGACAATGGCCGAACTCAAGTAATGTAAAACATGAACACTCTAAGGGCGCGGTTCATTCGGGCCCTTAGTCTAAGTCCCGACCATAGCGGGCAAGGAACATTTCCACAGAGCCATGTACGATTTTGGCAAGTTCAGCATGTGAGAACGTCAGTTGCACCCCACAAAGTATGCGGGGGTGAATGTAGGTTTTGGTGAGTTCTAAAAACTGTTCGGCCGCGAAATTAAAGTCCGTAATATTCAATTCGCCGCGTTTGGTCGCTTCCTTCAGGTATACAACAATGCGTTCGCGCACCAATTTAGGCCCAGAATCGTAGAACTGTTGACCAAGGTTTGGAAACCGTCCGGATTCCGCGATGCAAATTTTGAAAACGGCGATACCAAAATCGGACGTTATAAAACTCACCATACGCCAAGCGGCCTCTACCAAAACTTCTTTTGGCGGTGCGTCCATGTCGAGAACTTCGAAAGCTTCGTCGGCTTGACGCCTGCACTCGGTCTCTGAAACTTGCCCAAACAAAAGACGTTTGTCGGGAAAGTAACTGTACAGTGTCGCTTTGGAAACGCTTGCTTCGCGCGCAATGTCGTCGACGCTCGCACCCTCAAAGCCGTCGCGCATAAAAATGGTGCGGGCGCCTTCAAGGACCTGGTCGAACTTACGTCCGCGTTTTATGGTGTCGGAATGCGTAGCCACTGATTGCTCCTTGTGTATCTCTTCGAACTTAAACCATTCGGTTCACTTTCAGCAAGCAACAGTCGAGCCACATAGGGTTGTTTTACGTAAACGCTTGAAACCCGCCCTTGTCAGAATTCCGCATGCGCTGTAGCCCTAAAGATTGTAGTCCCAAATCTCTGGGCGTGCGTAATAAAAAGGATCTGGCAATGAAAATGGTTTCGGTGAATCGTTGTTTTGACGGCGTTCAGGGTGTCTATTCGGCGCCGTCTAAGGTGTGCGGTGGAGATATGACCTTTGGGCTCTTTCTGCCTGCCGAAGCGCGGGATGGACCCGTTCCCGTGTTGTGGTTCCTCTCTGGCCTGACGTGCACCCACGAGAATGCCATGACCAAAGCGGGCGCGCAAATTTGGGCGGCAGAGCAGGGCATTGCGCTTGTTTTCCCCGACACCTCTCCGCGGGGAGAAACGGTTGCCAATGACGAAGCCTATGATCTTGGACAGGGCGCGGGATTCTACGTGAACGCGACGCAAAATCCATGGGCACCGAATTTTCAAATGTGGGACTATATCACGGAAGAATTGCCAAATTTGCTGGCCAAAAATTTTTCGGTCGACACAGATCGCCAGTCGATCATGGGGCACTCTATGGGTGGGCATGGTGCGCTGACCATAGCGATGAATCTGCCTGATCGGTATCGCTCCGTTTCGGCGTTTGCCCCTATCGCGCATCCTTCGCAATCCGAATGGGGCCGCAAGCAATTGACGGCATATTTGGGCAAGGACGAAGCAAATTGGGCCAAACATGATGCCACATTATTGATGCGCGATGTTGGCTTTAACGGCCCCCTTTTGATTGACCAAGGCACCGAAGACCAGTTCCTTGACCTTTTGAAGCCCGAAGCCCTTGCCGAGGCTATGTTTGCCCGACGTCAAGCGGGTGTTCTTCGGATGCAAAAAGGGTATGATCACTCCTATTACATGATTTCAACATTCATGGAGGAGCACATCGCCCTTCATGCCGAGGCCCTATATCAATGACAGTAATCTATGTGGATGCCGATGCTTGCCCCGTGAAATCGGAGGCGGAAAAAGTAGCGACACGTCATAAATTGCAGATGTTTTTGGTTTGCAACGGTGGATTGCGACCGAGTGCAAATCCCTTTGTGGAGTTGATCATCGTTTCGGAGGGACCAGATGTCGCGGACATGTGGATCGCCGATCGGGCAACCCGCGGTGATATCGTGATCACGGGCGACATTCCCCTCGCGGACGCCTGTATTAAGGGCGGCGCGCGAGTTTTGCGCCACAACGGCGATCCCCTCAACGAAAGCAACATCGGTCCGCAATTGGCCACGCGCGACCTGATGCAGGATTTGCGCGCGGCCGATCCCTTTCGACAGGGCGGTGGGCGTGCTTTTTCGAAGGCGGATAGGTCAAATTTTTTGAATGCGCTTGAACGTGAAATTCAGGCATCAAAGCGTTTGCCGCCGATTAAATAGATCCCCATTCGAGGGCGCGAAAGGACGAAAAATGGCCATTGAAGCTGTGGTTTTTGACATCGGGAATGTGCTGATTGAGTGGCAGCCAGAGCGGTATTATGACGCCACCTATGGTGAGGCGCGTCGGCGGGAAATGTTTGCTGCCGTAGACCTGCACGCGATGAACGATCGCATTGATCGCGGTGAACCGTTTCGCGAAACGATCTATGCCGCCGCTGAAGAATTACCGGAATTTCGCGTTGAAATCCGCGATTGGTTTGACAATTGGATCAAAATGGCCAGCCCCGCGATTCCGCATTCGGTTCGGCTTCTTCGTACGTTGCGCGCCAAGGGTGTACCAGTTTTTGCGCTGTCGAATTTCGGGATCGAAAGCTTTGCCTATGCCGAGACCCAATATCCTTTTCTCAAGGAGTTTGACCGGCGTTATATCTCCGGCCATATGCGGATGATTAAGCCCGCAGCGGAAATCTACGAGTTGCTCGAAGCGGATTGCGGCGTTGCTCAAGAGGCGCTTTTGTTTGCAGATGATCGAGTTGATAATATTAAAGCCGCCGCCGCACGGGGCTGGAAAACGCATTTGTTTACGGAACCCACGGGATGGGCCGAGTCGCTTGTTTCGCATGGGGTCTTGACGGGTTCAGAGGCAGGATTATGAAAAACGTAGCTTTTGACGAGGGGCAGGAAAATCTGGATTGGATCGGGCTCACCGATGCTTTGATCGCAGGGCACAGCTTACCACGTGCCGATATGGGCGATATGTTTTTGTACCGCACACCGGACACGGGTTTGGTGCGTGGAGCCGTCATTGATGGCTTGGGGTATTTGGTAAAAGTCGCGACAATCTTTCCTGAAAACGCGCAGCATTCGCTCCCTACAATCAACGGCTCTGTTTTGTTGTTTTCCGACGCAACAGGCATGCCAGAAGCCACAGTCGATTTCCATCTGGTGACCAAATGGAAAACCGCTGGGGACAGTTTGTTGGGCGCGCGTTTGTTGGCCCGTCCAGACAGTCGAAACATCACGATTATCGGCGCCGGGACGCAGGGCTCAAACCTCCATGAAGCCTATAGCGCCCTTTTCCCTGACGCACGGTTCACAATCTGGAATCGATCACCAGAAAAAGCCGTAGCCTTTGCTAAATCTCACGCAAACACACTTGCGGGGGCCGATTTGGAAACGGCGGTCAAAACTGCGGATATCGTGACCTCCGCGACCATGTCGACCGAACCTTTGATAAAAGGCGCATGGTTTCAAGCGGGTCAACACATTGACTTGATTGGTGCCTATCGTGCAGATATGCGAGAAGTTGACGACCGAGCGATAACGCGTGCGCGGATATTTGTAGACAGTCGCGACACCACCATTGACCATATTGGTGAGTTGAAAGATCCCATTTCGCGCGGTGTCATTAGTTCCGATCAAGTGGTCGCGGATTTCTATGATTTGGGCACAGGGTCTTTTTGTCGCCAAAATGTTGACGAGATAACCCTGTTTAAGAACGGTGGTGGCGCACATCTGGATTTGATGACGAGTCGCTATATTCTGTCACAGTGGAGGTAATGAATGCTTTGGTTTCTCTTCGTACTCGTGCTTGTTGCCGTCGCTACCCCGCCTATAGTTGAGCGCCAGCGCCGACCGATTTCGCGTGCGATGCAGGCCGACGCACCGGGGCGATTTTCGAAACTAACGCGCGGAGTGACTCATTATCAGTGGGTAGGGCCGGAAAATGGGCGCCAGATCGTGTGTATTCACGGCCTAACCACCCCCAGTTATGTTTGGACGGCCCTCGTGAAAGGGTTCGTGCGTATGGGGTTTCGGGTTCTGACCTATGACCTTTATGGACGCGGACTCTCGGCACGGCCAGAAGGCCTTCAGGACCCCGAATTTTTCCGCCAGCAATTAGCGGAACTCCTTGAAGATCAAGAGGTCGACGAAGGGGTTATTCTGGTGGGCTATTCCATGGGCGGCGCAATTGCTGTTGATTATACCCAAACCCATCCACAAATGGTCGAGCGGCTCATCCTCTTGGCTACCGCTGGATTGGGGGCAACGGTTTCGCCCTTCGTGAAGTTCATGATTAACGTGCCTGTTATTGGCGACGGATTGATGTACACGTTCGGCGGAAATCTATTTGGGAAATCGTCGCGCGCGATGAATGCAGCCCTCGCCGCAGCGCCGAATATGCACCCTTGGCCGATGGAAGAACGCCAATCGCAAGGCTTTTTGCCTGCGGTCCTGTCGAGTTATCGCCATACACTTTCTGTGGATCAACTTGGGGCGCATCGTGCGATAGCGAAAAACGGCACACCAGTCCTTGCGATTTGGGGCGACAAGGATAGCGCTATTCCACTCTCGGCCATGGGGCGCCTCGCAGAAGTGAACCGAGCCGCCTATCAGGACGTGTTGAAAGGGGCGGATCACGGTTTGCTCCTCACACACTCGGACGAAATCATTCCAATTGTTCAAGAATTTTTGCGCGAAGCTGTTTAAATTCAACGACCGGCGCATCTTCCCTTTTTACCTCCAGCGATTTAAATGAGGGTATGATGGCAACTCTCCAAGAAATCTATGCCGCGCATGTGGCTGACGGCACGTATAAAAACGATACAGCACAGGTGCGCGCTTTGCCCGAACTTGAACGTTTGCGGGTTGATCTCGTTGAAAACGAGGAAAAATCACGCGGATTAAAAGGGCTGTTTTCGCGCAAACCGACTGCGCCCCGTGGCGTCTATCTCTGGGGTGGGGTCGGTCGTGGAAAATCCATGCTGATGGATCTTTTCGTGAGTGCTTTGGGCGATATTCCAGTGCGGCGGGTGCACTTTCACGCCTTCATGCAGGAGGTTCAGGGAGCGTTGCACGAGGCCCGTAAGGATGGCGCAGACGACGCGATTGCACCCGTGGCATCTGCGGTTGCCAAGGATATTCGTGTCCTTGCCTTTGACGAAATGCAGATCACCGATATTGCCGATGCGATGATCGTTGGACGCTTGTTTGAGAAATTGCATGACCTCGGTGTGGCGATTGTTACCACGTCGAACCGCATTCCCGATGACCTCTATAAGGATGGGCTAAATCGACAGTTGTTCCTACCGTTTATAGAGAAAATTAAGGTCGATATGGAGGTCCACGAACTCTCTAGCGAAACCGATTATCGGCAGGATCGCTTGTCAGGAAATCAAGTTTATTTCACCCCCAACAGCGCCGCTGCCCGAGCCGAAATCGAAGCGATTTGGCAGGATTTAACGCAAGGCCAAGGTGCGCCGATGGATATAACCGTCAAGGCACGCACGGTACACATTCCAGAGTTTTGGAACGGCGTTGCGCGCGCGCGTTTTTATGATCTCTGTAGTAAAATGTTGGGCCCCGCCGATTATTTGGCGATTGGGCAAGTGGTGCGACTGTTGATCCTTGAGGATATACCAGCGCTTGGACGTCGAAATTTCAACGAAGCCAAGCGATTTGTGACCCTTATTGATACGTTATACGAGGCGAAAACGCGGCTTATTTGTACCGCCGCAGCGGAGCCTGAATTTCTATATCTTGAGGGGGAAGGTACGTTTGAATTTGAACGCACGGCGAGCCGTCTGCGCGAAATGCAGAGTGCTGATTGGGGAACTTAACCGTTTTCGTGCAGGACGTTCCCAGCCAAATAGAGTGAGCCGCAAATCAAAATGCGACCGCGCTCTGACCTGTTTGCGATTTTTACAATGGCAGACTGAACGTCCGGTGCGATTTCCGCATCCATACCCACGTCTTTCGCCACGCGCGCGGTGACGCCGGCGGGTAATGTGTTGGCCTCATTTGGAATTGAAACGGCAGTGAAGGACGTCACAGACGCAGCAAGTGGCCGTAAATATCCAGCGATATCTTTGGTGTTAAGCATGCCGCAAATGATGTGCGTGTCCTTTGCGGGAAGCGTCCCTAGCAAGGAAGCGATGGCTTCTCCGGCGGCCGGGTTGTGACCTCCGTCAAGCCATACTTCGTTCAGACCCGCCGCTTGGCTCAGTGGCCCCTTGGTGAGACGTTGCATGCGAGCCTGCCAGACTGTTTTGGTCATTGCAGCCTCGCAAGCGGCTTCGTCAAAACCAAGCGCTCTGAGGCTGGCGATTGCAATGCCAGCATTTTGGATTTGATGTTCGCCAAGGAGGGTCGGCAGGGGCAGATCAAGCAAGCCTGTTTCATCCTGAAAAATCAAGCGGCCGCGCTCTTCAAAAACATGCCAGTGTTGGCCCTGAGCGATCAGTGGAGCGCCAAGTTTGGCTGCGCGAGCTTCAATTACCGCGAGCGCGTCATCTTCCTGCTTGCCGACAACGCAAGGCACGCCCCGTTTGATAATCCCGGCCTTT
Organism: Falsihalocynthiibacter sp. S25ZX9; assembly: GCF_041205405.1. NCBI lineage: Bacteria > Pseudomonadati > Pseudomonadota > Alphaproteobacteria > Rhodobacterales > Roseobacteraceae > Falsihalocynthiibacter > Falsihalocynthiibacter sp. S25ZX9. The sequence goes on along the minus strand of NZ_JBGFCD010000013.1, from coordinate 43,913 downwards.
TCGCCCGCGATTTCTGTAAGCGTTTCCCCGAGGTATTGTGTGTGATCGATCGATACAGGTGTGATCACCGTCAGGGCGGGTTTTTCTACGACGTTGGTCGCATCAAGGCGTCCGCCAAGGCCGACTTCAAGCAACGTGAAATCCGCAGGTGTGCGCGTAAAGGCGAGCAGGGCTGCGACGGTTGTGATTTCAAAATACGTGATGCTCTCGGGGCCGTTTGCAACATAGCATTCGTCCAGAATAGCCGCCAGCGCGTCTTCGGTTATGAGGTCCCCTGCGAGACGAATGCGTTCGTGAAAGCGGGTAAGATGCGGCGAGGTGTAGGCATGAACCTGTTTGCCAGCCCCCTCGAGTCCCGCACGGATCATCGCTTGCGTGCTGCCCTTGCCATTGGTTCCCGCGATATGGATGACAGGCGGAAGGTGCTGTTCCGGATGATCCAGAATCGCCAAAAGCCGTTCCATACGATCGAGCGTAAGGTCGATAATCTTGGGATGCAGCGACATCATCCGTTCAAGGATAACGTCCGAGGCGGCAGTGCTCACTTTTTCACGGTCTCGGAAATTTCAATTTTGGGGATCTGTGCGTCGGGCTTGGGAAGTTCGCCAGAGACAACTGGCGGCAGACCCATGAGCATCCGCACAATGGCCGTGAGCTCGGATTTTAGATCCTTGCGTGCGGTGACACGGTCGAGCATCCCGTGATCGAGCAAGTACTCCGACCGCTGAAAACCTTCCGGAAGTTTTTCGCGCAATGTTTGTTCAATGACGCGTGTGCCCGCAAAGCCGATCAACGCATTTGGTTCACCGATCTGAACGTCGCCAAGCATCGCATAACTCGCCGTAACCCCACCGGTTGTGGGGTGGGTGAGGACAACAATAAACGGCAAGCCTTCTTCTTTGAGCATTTGGACGGCAATGGTCGTGCGCGGCATTTGCATGAGCGAAAGAATGCCCTCTTGCATGCGCGCGCCACCAGCGGCGGAGAACAGAATCAACGGACGTTTGAGTTTTACGGCACGTTCCGCGGCGGCAATGATCGCATTGCCGACATACATTCCCATCGAGCCGCCCATAAAGGCAAAGTCTTGCCCCGCGGCGACGATCGGTGTGCGGTTCATTTCGCCCTCAGCAACAAGCATTGCGTCGCGTTCGCCCGTTTTCTTTTGCGCGGCTTTTAAGCGTTCGGGGTATTTCTTCTGGTCGCGGAACGACAGTGGATCGACCGTCACTTCGGGTACAGGAACTTCGGTGAAAATACCGCCATCAAAGAGGTCTGCGAATCGGGCGCGCGGACTGATGTGCATATGGTGGTCGCACGACGAACAAACGTTCAAATTTTCCGACAACTCGCGGTGAAACAACATTGTTCCGCATTCGGGGCATTTCTGCCAAAGATTCTCGGGCACTTCGCGGCGCGAAAAAAGTGAGTTGATCGTGGGGCGAACGTAGTTTGAAATCCAGTTCATCCGAGCTTGTCCTGCTGTTTGGGTCGCGAATTTGCGTTACCCCTCAAATAAGGAATGACGCGACGAATTGCAATCAACGACGTACCGCAAGACGGATTGCAAGCCAAGAAACTCCCAGCATTGCGTATTCCAGCAGTATTTCGACGCTTGTTGGGCCAAAATCGGCCGGCCCTTCCGTGAATACGAATAGCGAAAGGCCGCTCATATTTCCGGGATATGAAACGACTAGCATGGCAAACGCGTTGTTCACAAAATGCAACCCAATCGCCGCCCCAAGGTTTCCCGTTCGCGCGACAAGGTCCGTGGCTGCGAGCGAGAATAAGCCCGCCCAAATAACGATAGACCATGCGTGTACACCGTTTGCTGGGTCGAAATGTCCAAGGGCAAAAACAAGGGTTGGCGCTCCCATCCAGACAAGGGGCGAAGAAAATCGAGCGGCGAGTTGCTGCAAAAGATACCCCCGAAAGAAGATTTCTTCGGCGCTGGTTTGGACGAGCAAGCCAAGGAGCGACAGCGGAAACAGGAGGGCCCATGTCTTTGGTGCTAGGTTTTCGACGATCTCGACGCTCCCGCTCCCGCCATAGGGCGGGAGCAAAATGAGGGCAACATTTAACACCAGCATGGCCTTAACGGCGCGCCAAAACTGTCGAGCCATATGCATTGGATCGCCGAGAAGTGAGAGCGCCGAGCGCTTGTGGAGGATTATGACGGTTGCCGCCGAACCAAGTGTGAGCAAACCAAACGAATACAAAATCACGAGGGTGGCCGCCGGCGCGACGTCACTTTGTTCTAGTAAGGTCGTCCCCACATCGCTCCCTATTGCGGTGACCTCCCTCAAAAGGGGGGCAAAGGTTGAAAGGCCCATGCTATAAATCGCGAAGGTCAATGCGATCCCCGCGGCCGTCCGCCAAATCTGGCAAGTGTCACGGGCCGGTGCGATGAAGCTTTGAAGGGGGAGGTATGACATTAGGCCTCGGAGAGGGTGTGAGAGTGTGGTTGCGTGGGGATGTCGTTTTAAGTCAAAATAGGCGTAAAGATGGTTGAAATTGAGGGTTTTGCGCGTGAATATAGGTGTGAAACAAACTGTTTGCTTTCCGGAAACTATTTGACGTCATATAAGACGTTGAAGAAAAACACCAAAGCAGCAATTGATGGGCGACAAGAGTAGGCATGGCGAAACATATTTTACCGCTTTTGGATCGCGCGTTCCATTCTCGAATTTTACGCCGATGGACACGTTGGGCGCAAGAGGCGGAGGTTGTCGATTTAAAAACTTTGCGGGCTTTGCGTCGTCGTGGTCGGCAAATTAATTCCCGTGTTAATGAACTGCTCTATGTGGCCGAAAGTCGTTTGGCGCTCCCCAGAATTGGATCGACAGCTATTCAAAAACCTATGCATTCAGATTGGGCTTGGCGACCAGAACTTTGGCGCGGCCCGTTGGTGCCCCCGGGGCGCTCCGCAGTTAAGACGCGGGAAACGTTTGGGCGCGAGGTTTCTGTCTTTCACGACTGTGAAATTAGCGAGTTAACCATCCGACAACTGCGCAACCAGCACGAAGCGGATTTAGCACCGTTTGGCCTTCGCATGGACGTATTTCGTTTTGACGGTAGCTTTCTGTCCCTCGTGATCGAATTGCCCGAAAGTGCTGCGCAGGGGTTCAAGTTGAAGCATTTGTTGCGCCTTGATGCGATTATTGAAATGGAAAAGCCGCTCGAAATTTTTGCGCGACTCAATATAAAACACGGCCCCAATACAGAACAAGTTGTGCGGGAGCTTCCTTTGATTTCAGACAACGTGATGGTCGAGTTTGATCTCTCGTATACGAAAATGAATGAGAAACGCGTTGAACGTGTGTGGATCGATTTGATTTTTGAAGGCCCCGAAATGAACCAGATCATTTTGCGTGATTTGACCCTCAGCCGCCGACCGCGTGCTGAACTTTAGGAGCAAAATATGAACGCACTATCTTTGGTAAAAATTAGAATAAAAGAAGGGTATTGGGAAGGTATTCTGACGAGCGATAAAGGCGATTCCACCCCCCCACAGGTTTTGGTGACCCATCTTGAAGCCCCTCTTGAGGGGGTTGAAGTGATCGCGCAGCATGATACCAGCAACGAATGGCTTCTGCGGATTGCGATTCCGATCGAATTGCTTTCGGACGGGGTTCACACGTTTTTGATATTCGACAAGGACGAGCAAGCCCTCCTTGATAGCTTCTCGATTGTTGCTGGCGAGCCTTTGTCGCAAGATATTCGCGCCGAGATGAATTTGTTGCGTGAAGAACTCGATATGCTCAAACGTGCTTTTCGGCGCCATTGTGTGGAAACGGCACCCTAACTTAGTTTGACGCGGCGTTTTACGTGACATCCTTTTGTATGGCCGTCAGTTTGACCGCGCAGGAGGATCAATTATGACCAGCTATCCCACATTATTAGCGCCCCTTGATTTGGGCTTCACGACTTTGAAAAACCGCGTGCTCATGGGGTCCATGCACACGGGGCTTGAAGAGACCAAAGATTGGAAGCGAGTCGCACGGTTTTACGGCGACCGCGCTGCAGGTGGGGTTGGTTTGATCGTTACGGGTGGCATGGCACCCAATAGTGAAGGGGGTGTTTTCCCCGGAGCTGCTGGCCTTTTTACCGCAGAAGACATCGAAAACCATCGCGTCGTAACGGAACGTGTACACACCGAAGGCGGCAAGATCGTCATGCAAATTCTGCACGCGGGCCGCTACGCATATTCCCCAGACTGCGTTGCGCCAAGTGCCATTAGATCCCCAATTTCGCCTTTCCCACCGAAAGAATTGGACGCTGACGGAATCGAAAAACAGATTGCCGATATCGAAATGGCCGCGCGACGCGCAAAAGAAGCGGGTTATGACGGCGTTGAAATTATGGGGTCGGAGGGATATTTCCTTAACGAATTCCTCGTAACGCATACCAACAAGCGGGAGGATGAATGGGGCGGTTCCTATGAAAACCGCATGCGCCTTCCTGTTGAAGTTGTACGGCGGGTTCGCGCGGCAGTTGGAACAGATTTTATCGTCATTTTCCGCCTGTCGATGATTGACCTTGTGCCCAATGGGTCCACATTCGACGAAGTTGTACAGTTGGCCCAAGCGGTTGAGGCCGCAGGCGCGACCCTCATCAATACGGGCATTGGGTGGCACGAAGCGCGCATCCCGACGATCGCAACATCGGTCCCTCGGGCCGCCTTTAGTTGGATTACTAAGAAGCTTATGGGCCATGTTTCCATTCCCGTGATCACCAGCAATCGCATTAACAGCCCGGAGATTGCAGAGGGGATTTTGGCTGATGGTGGAGCCGATATGGTCTCTATGGCGCGCCCCTTCCTTGCGGACGCCGATTTTGTGAACAAGGCCGCCGAGGGCAGATCTGCGGAAATTGCGCCGTGCATTGCATGTAATCAGGCCTGTTTGGATCATACGTTTTCGGGAAAACTCACAAGCTGTTTGGTGAATCCACGTGCGTGCCACGAAGCGGAAATCGAAATTGTGCCAACCAACATGCCCCGCAGTGTGGCAGTTGTGGGGGCGGGCCCAGCAGGGCTATCGACCGCGATTACCGCGGCTCTTCGGGGTCACAAGGTAACTCTCTTTGACAAGGCCGAGGAAATCGGTGGCCAACTCAATATCGCGAAGAAAGTGCCAGGCAAAGAAGAGTTTTTTGGATTGGTAGATTGGTATCGCACAATGGTTGAGAAAACCGGAGTGGAGCTTCGTCTGGGTCAGGCGGTAACGGCGCCCGAGCTTATGCCGTTTGACGAAGTCGTGGTTGCGACGGGGGTTCTTCCACGCGATCCGGAAATCGCAGGCCAAAACGCTCCAAACGTTCTCTCTTATATCGACGTCATCAAAAACGGCGCTCCTGTGGGAAAGAAAGTCGTCATTATTGGCGCAGGGGGAATTGGTTTTGATGTCGCTGAATTCGTTGCGCATGACGGCGTGAGCCCTGCTGAGGACCTTGAAGTGTGGAAGCGCGAGTGGGGCGTTGGCGACCCTGAAGAAACCCGTGGTGGGCTTGCTGTCGAAGGAGCGCACCCACATCCGGCTGCGCGTGAGGTCATTATGGTGCAACGTAAAGCCGAGAAATTGGGGAAACGTTTGGGCAAGACCACGGGATGGATCCACCGTGCGACCCTGCAAATGAAAAACGTCAAGATGATCGGCGGTGTGAATTACGAGGCCATTCTCGCTGAAGGCTTGCAAGTAAGCTATGGCGAAGGGCGCGAACGGCCAGAGATACTCGAATGCGATACAATTGTTCTGTGCGCAGGGCAGGTGCCAGAACGCAGTCTTGCGGAGAGATTGTCGGCCTTGGGAAAAACGGCGCATGTGATCGGTGGTGCGGACGTTGCCGCAGAATTGGACGCCAAGCGGGCGATCAATCAAGGCACGCGGCTTGCCTGTACTTTCTAGGATTTAAGGCATTAAAAACAAATGGTTGTCGGGATGAATGGTGCGAGATTCGCCGTTTGTCCCGTTTCCACTTTACGGACGATCACCCTAAATACCGCGGTATTGTCAGGCCATCAGCACATTTCCGCCTAAATTGGCCCCTAAAAACAACCTTAACGAACAAGTGGACGTAAGGGTGAAAAATGGACCGACTCACAGAAATGGAAGCCTTTGCCACAGTTGTGGATCAGGGTGGATTTACCGACGCTGCTAAGAAAATGGGGATTTCCAAATCCGCAGTTTCCAAGCACGTCTCCTCCCTTGAGGCTCGTCTAGGCGCGCGACTTTTGAATCGAACGACCCGCCGCGTTAGTCCAACTGAAATTGGACTCGCCTATTATGACCGAGCGCGCCGTGTTTTAAATGATGCGGGGGAAGCAGACGCCCTTGTCACATCCATGCAATCAGCGCCTTCGGGTCTTTTACGTATTTCCGTTGCTACAGATTTTGGTGTGAACCACCTGTCGCCTGTCCTCGGGGATTTCCTTTCAGAGTTTCCTGATATCACCGTGAATATGGTGCTCAATAATCGATTTGTTGAGTTAATTAGTGAGGGTTTTGACATGGCGATCCGCATTGGGGAGCTTGAAGACAGCACCTTGCGAGCGCGAAAACTCACTGAAACGACAAAGCGTATGGTTGCGGCTCCGTCCTATTTTAAAGAGTTTGGGCGGCCCGAAAAAATTGACGATTTAAGCGATCACAAACTGCTTCATTATTCCAGCCAATCAAGTGGTGCCGTTTGGAAATTGACGGCTCCGTCTGGGGAAAAGCGACAGGTTCGCACGTCGGGCTGGCTCTCGGTGAATGACGGACAATCGCTCCTAAATGCGGCGGTTTCCGGCCTCGGAATCGCGTATTTGCCAAGCTACCTATATGCAGACGCATTGCGCAAAGGCGATGTCATTGAAGCAATGCCAGACCTTCCCGTGGAAAAGCAGGGAATATATGCCGTCTACCCACCGGGTCGATTCACACAACCAAAAGTGCGCGCCTTTATCGATTTCTTGGTGAATTCATTCGCCGAAAAAGGACCAGATATTTGGTAAGCTCCATTTAACGTTTGTCTGAAGAGGTCACCTGCGAAAACGGGTGGCCTTTTTCATTGGGCGTAGGATGTTCGCTTATTGAGTGGACGTAAGGATGACTTCAACGCGACGATTGAAAGTGCGGCCTTCTTCGGTCAGGTTGCTCGCGCGGGGGGCTAAAAAGCCCATCCCTTCTGCCGTGACTTGGGTCTTCGAAACGCCATGTTTTCCGGTCAGAAGTTTAACTACGGACGCCGCGCGTTTTTTGGACAAGGCTACATTTCCACTCAAGGAACCTTCGGAGTCCGTATGTCCAACAAGGGCGGTTTTGCGTTCCGGGTTGTTATTCAAATAGTCTGCGAGGGCGGCCACGGTGGCAAAATCTTCCCCCGATAAAGCCGAAGACCCCGTCGCAAATTCCAAATCGTCTAGAACGAATGACCCCTTGTTTTCAAGAGTGTACGAGAGACTTCCAGGATCTAGAGCGCCCGAAATTTGGACCCCCTTGGTGGAGGTTGTAAGCGGGATGGGTTGTGTGTCGACCCTCCCTAAATTTGTAACTTGAATATAACCAGTGGTTGACGATTTGCTCACTACGAGGCTGGTGTATTCGGGTTTATCTTCGCCCATCCGCTGGGCTGACAAAAACCGAAAGTCACCAAGATCAATATGCATGTTCGGCTCAGGTAGTATTTCTGTTTCAAAACGGAAATCAAACCCACCACAGGATGCGGCGTCGCACTCAAATATCACATCATAACCAGCTTCGATTAATTGCTCGCGAAGGGGGGCGAGAAGTTGAAGGGTAGTTTTGTCGGAAGCACTCACGCGCCAAGCTTGTTGGGTGAAGGAGCCTTCTGCCCATATACTTTCGAAACGGCCCTTTTTCCAACCGCTAATCGGCAAAGCATAGCTCGCAAATTCCTCCACAGTTTCGGTTGCAAGCGACGCACCGAACGGCAGGTGTAAATCCATAGCTTGCGCGGGCGGAAACGCGCAGACAATTGCTCCAGCTAGTAGATATTTACGCTTAGTATTCATCTATTTTGGCCGTGATATTCCGAGTTAGGTTGCATTTGCGTCGCCGAGGCCACGCGATTTGTCATGTTAAAGAACGCCGCAACGTTGGCGATGTCCCATATGTCGCGATCAACATACCCCACGTCTCTTAGGGTTTGACGGTCCGCTTCTTCAATTGTTGCGCTTGATTTTGTCATTTTTAGGGAAAAATCAAGCATTGCGCGTTGATTTGGCGCAAGCTGTGCCATCCGATAATTCATCACCAGCATCTCGCCCAAAATGGGATCACCTGAAAGCGCCCGGACCGCTTGGCCGTGGGCAACGAGGCAATAAAAGCATCGGTTCTCGGCGGAAACAACAACCGCAATCATTTCGCGTTCCAGCTTAGAAAGGCCACTTGGGGCGAGCATCAACTCGTTATACAGTCCGGCGAATGCGTCGAGTTTCGCAATATCAAACGCATGGGCACGCAAAACATTTGGGATCAATCCAAGCTTTTCAGCACAAAGGTCAAAATATTTTTGAGTGTCTTCCGGAAGAGGATCAACCACAGGAAGGTTAAGGGCTGTTGGGCTGATTTCCGTGTTTTTCAAATTGACTACGCTCGTTTTGGGGCCAGAATTCTGTAGTGGTAGTGTCCCACAGGCTTCATGCCAAGGGAAGTATAGAGTGCGTTGCCAGCTTTGTTTGCCTGGGTAACAATAATGCTCAGTCGTTCTGCCCCATGATCTTGGGCCCAATTGGCCGCAGCACGCATTATGTTGAGAGCGACACCTTGCCGACGCAGGGATTGTTTTACCTCAAGCGAGTGTAACATCGCGGTTTTTTCGTGGATTCCGACAAAAGCAACGCCGGCCGCGTGGTTGTTTGCGCGCCCAAGAAGAGTCGTTTTGGGGGTAGTGACGCGCTCCATTACAGCGATGCGTTCGGGGCCAATTCCCGCGTCCGCCCAAATTTCGGTCATGATCGCGAGGGGCGGGAACATTGAGAAGCAAGTGAGGCGTGGCAAAGATTCCGTAAGGCTTTCAACATCCGACACATAAATGGTGACGGGGTCAATCACCGTGTATCCAAGGGCTCCGAGAGCAATATCTAGGTCATTCTCACCGTCACGGATCATAAAAAGTGGAGATTGTTGGATTGCAATCATCTCGGCTTGGGCGACTGAAATTTCCGCGTGCTCTAGGGGGGCATCGAGCGTTGCCGCGCTTACTCTCTTGCCTCCTCCCGTACCATTTCGCACAACAAACCCGCCAAGGGTTTGGCTGGACGCGGACCGCCAAGTGGCCTCGGCTACGGCATAGTAATCGACGGTCATTGTGGGAACAGTGCGGTCAGGGATGCAAATGCGGTGTCCAAGCGGATTGGGTCTTGGCCGCGAATAACAACGTTTGAACCGTAAATACCATCGTTTTGGAACGGGTAGGACCCAAAGGAGAGATCGCTGAATTCCTTGGCTAGTTCCCCAAGCGGGGCGGCGATATCCCCTTCACCGCGTTGGATCCGAAGGGTGCGGCTTAACATCGGTTCGCCGCCAGAAAGCAGTGGCAAAACGCTTTGTACCATGGCTTGAAAAACGCTGGGAACACCCGCCATGACATGGCAATTTTCGACGGTAAATCCGGGGGCGATGGAAACCGGATTGTCAATCAGCGTGGCGGTCGCGGGGATGCGGGCCATACGCAACCGCGCTTCGTTTAGTTCGCGGCCCGTTTTTTCGTAGTGATCAGCGAGAAGCTTGCGGGCATCGGCTCGCACGTCGATGGTTTTGCTGAAGGCTTCGGCAATGCAGTCGGCGGTGATATCGTCGTGGGTCGGACCGATGCCTCCAGAGGTAAACAAATGCGTGTATTGCGCGGCAAGGGCGCGGACCGCGGCAACAATCGCGGGGGCATCATCGCTCACAACGCGTACTTCTTTGAGGTCGATGCCGTAATCCGTCAAAGCTCCCGCCAAGTGGTACATATTGGCATCTCGTGTGCGGCCAGACAGGATTTCATCGCCAATGACGAGCATTGCAGCGGTTGGGTTGGGCATCTCGCACTCCTTGATCGTTGGTGGCGCAAGGTATAGGCCAGCAATATGCGCTTTGATACCCCACTTATACCCGCCGTTTTGATCCGTCGCTACAAACGATTTCTAGCGGATGTGCGCCTCGCCGATGGGCGCGAGGTGGTCGCGCATTGTCCGAATCCGGGTTCGATGATGGGCTTGGCGGAGGTGGGGATGCGGATTTGGTTGGAGCCGAACGACGACCCTAAAAAGAAGTTAAAATATGGGTGGCGATTAGTCGAGCATAGTGACGGAAACTTCACTGGAATTGACACGGGTCGGGCAAATCGGATCGTCGCGGAAGCGTTGCTGGCCAAGAAAATTGCGCCGCTATTGGGGTATGGAAATATCCGCTCGGAAGTAAAATATGGCACGGGATCGCGGGTCGATTTTCTGCTTACAGGCGAAGCGCCAGATTGTTATCTTGAAGTCAAGTCCGCGACTCTAATGCGCGAGGCACCTCTTGTGGAATTTCCCGATAGCGTGACGGCGCGTGGCGCAAAACACCTTGCCGAACTGTCGCAAATGGTTGCCGAAGGGCATCGGGCTGTGCTGCTGTTCTTGGTGCAGCGAACGGGCGCGACCCACATTGATGTCGCGCGGGACTTGGATCGCAAATACGGGGAAGCCTATGATCTTGCTCGTAGCGCGGGCGTCGAGTTTCTGGCGTATGGTTGCGAAATATCACCTGAAAGAATTGAATTGTCGGGACAGATCCCGTTCGGTCCAAGAAAATAGGCCAAAGCTCTAGCCCTTTTGCTTAGTCTCGCCTATTTAGAGATCACACTAGTTTTGGAGATAAGTTTTGAACGAAGCGCGCGGTCGTCTGACAAAAGACGGAATTCGAATTTACGAAACGGCTGATTTTGCAGGAATGCATGCGGCAGGGAAACTTGCGGCCGAAATTTTGGATGCAGTTGCCGAACATGTTGTGCCGGGAGTGACGACGGGTGCGCTTGATGACCTCATTACAGAACACGTAAATCAAGCGGGCGCGAAGTCGGCGACCATTGGCTACAAAGGCTATAAGCATGCCAGTTGTATCTCGGTTAACCACGTAGTTTGTCACGGAATTCCGGGTCCAAAAGTGGTTCAGGATGGCGATATTTTAAACATCGATGTCACAGTCATTGTTGATGGCTGGTTTGGAGATACGAGCCGGATGTATGTTGCGGGCAAACGCTCCAAAAAAACTGAACGCCTGATTCAAGTGACGCATGACGCGCTGATGGTGGGAATCGAAGCGGTCAAGCCGGGGAATACCTTTGGTGATATCGGCCACGCGATTCAAAAGTATGTTGAGAGCAACAGAATGTCCGTTGTCCGCGATTTTTGCGGCCACGGATTGGGGCGTGTTTTTCATGCGCCACCCAATGTTTTGCATTATGGCAAGCCAGGTACAGCAGCCGTGCTCGAGGCCGGAATGTTCTTTACGATTGAGCCGATGGTGAATTTGGGGCGTCCAGAAACCAAAGTTCTCGCGGATGATTGGACGGCGGTTACGCGCGATAAATCATTGTCCGCGCAGTTTGAGCATTCTATTGGCGTAACCGAAACAGGGGCCGAAATATTCACTCTTTCGCCCCGGAACCTTTACCATCCAACTTGGGTGTAGCGGGATCTGAGCGTCCTACCGCATCGTTTTTGACGGGGCACAAATTTTTGACCAATCGGTCTAGTTGCGAATGATTTGCAATTGGCCGAAAGGGGAGGTAACAAGTCTCACCACGCTTCAAAAGGAGGGTGGTTCACTTACCTCTAGACGAAAAGGAGGCTGCGCGATGAAAATCACTCTCAAATCCGCCGCCCTCACTGCCCTTGTTGCAACTGCTGCTCAAAGCGCGTTTGCCCAAGAGGTTACCCTTCGCTTTCAGCATTTCGTTTCCCCGAAATCTGCGAACCCAACTTACTTTATGCAGCCTTGGGCCGATAAAGTCGAACGCGATTCGGACGGTCGCATTAAAGTGGAAATCTACCCCCTGATGCAACTTGGAGGCAAAGCGCCTTCGCAATACGACCTCATTCGTGACGGGGTTGTGGATGGTGGTTGGGTCATTCCGGGATATCAACCCGGGCGTTTCCCCGAAGCTGAAGCCATGGAAATGCCGTTCATGGTCACCAAAAAGGGTGAAGAAGCCAGTAAGGCCGCTTGGATTTTTACTCAAAAGCACCTGATGGATGATTTCGCAGATGTGAAGGTAATAGCTGCGCATATGCATGGCCCCGGAGTGGTGCATAAAAAGGGTCCAGGAATTGCGGAAATCGCCGATTTCGACGGTGTAAAATTACGCGGACCTTCGCGTCCTGCAACGCTTCTTTTAAGTAAATTAGGGGCGAATCCGATCGGCATGGCCGTTCCAGCCTTCCCAGAAGCGCTCTCAAAAGGTGTGGTTGATGGCGGGGTTATCACGTGGGAAATGGCGCCCTCGTTGAAGCTCGACGAATTGACAGATAGCCACACCGATGTGGCGGGCGACAAATCCCTGTACAGCCTCTTTTTCATCTGGGCGATGAATAAGGACGTATATGAAGGGTTGCCCGACGACCTAAAAGCCGTGATCGACGCGAACTCTGGCTTTGAAACTTCCGCTTTGGCAGGGCGTGCGCACGACACGGGTGACATCGAAGGCAAGCAGGTCATGATTGATGCGGGCAACGAAATCGCCGAGATCAACCAAGAGCAGACCGAATTGATGAAGGCGCTGGGTGAAGAGGTGGTCGCTGAGTGGATTGAAGAAGTTTCGCAAAAAGGTCTCGACGGAGAGGCGCTTATCTCTGATGCGCGCGCTGCGGTTCAGTTAACTGAAGGCACCGCTGCGCCTTTGGAGTAACGAATGAAGTGAGGGTCGCCCATGGATTTGGGCGGCCTTTTCAAGCAATAGGCTCCAGAAACGTGACATGCGTATTACCATAGCGGCGGGTGTCGCGACGAGAAAAACCACGGGGCGCGGCTGCTGGCTGATCCTCTTCCCAAACGATCAGCGCCTTTGGGTCGATCCATCCCATTTTAAGTGCGTTTTCAAGCGCAGGAGCCCCTAAGTCTTGACCATAGGGGGGATCGAGAAATATCAGATGACAGGGCTTTTGCGCCGCAGGAAGCCCGTTGGCGGCACAGGTCAAAACGCTCGAGTCAGCTTCGCGATGTAGGATTTTGATGTTCTCGCGGACCAGCTTTTTTGCAATTCGGCCATTGTCAACAAACGTAACATGTTCGGCACCCCGACTGAGGGCTTCTAGGCCTAACGCACCAGTCCCTGCGAAAAGATCCAAAACGCGTGCACCCTCGATCGGGCGGCCAAACGCCCCCCCGTTGAGAACATTAAACAGGCTCTCGCGTACACGGTCGGACGTGGGGCGAAGATGTGCCGCGTCATCGCCGATGCCGACGTCCGTCAGCTTTGTTCCACGGTGTATGCCTGCGATTATTCTCATGATAGCAAAGCCTTAAGGTTGGTCGAGAGATCAGAAATTGCCGCAGGGTCTGGTGTCCTCCCAGCCTCAATTAGGCGTTTTCCGATCATATAGGCACGGGGGTCATTCATCGCATCAACGGCCAAAAGCGTGCCGTTTTGATAGTACCAATGGCTCTGGGAATTTTCCGTTTCACCTTGGCGCACAATCACTCGATCATACCCTGTGTTTAGCCCAGCGATCTGGAGTTTAACATTGTACTGATCGCTCCAAAACCAGATTTTCGGCACATACTCAACTTGAGCGCCCATCATGTTTCGCGCGACGACTTCGGCCATATCAATAGCGTTGGGTACGCTTTCTAGTCGGATGCGCCCACCCTTGTAGGGCAGAGAGGCGCAGTCCCCCGCAGCCCAAATATTCGGGTCGCTAGTTTGACCCGTCGAATCCGTCTTGATTCCGTTTTCAATCGCCAAACCTGCCGATTCAGCAAGAAGATTGCCCGGAGTTACGCCTATGCCAACGATAACAAAATCAAAGGCTTCTTGGGTGCCGTTCGAAAATTCGGCCCCAGTAACTTCGGTGGTTCCCAACAATCGCTCCAATCCCAAGCCTTCGCGAACTTTCACGCCGTGGGACGCATGAAGAGCACGGAAATAGTCGGAGGTTTCAAGGGCGGCGACGCGGCGAAGAATGCGATCTGCCGACTCGATCAAAGTGGTGTCGACACCCTTTTTGGCCGCGACCGCTGCTGCCTCAAGGCCGATATACCCCCCTCCGACAATCAATAAGCGCGCGTCCTTGCGAAAATGTGGTGCCATTGCGTCGACATCAGCAAGGCTGCGAACGCGAAAAACCTTCCTAAGTTGGCCACCGATTGCAGCGGGAAAAACGCGTGGAGAAGAACCCGTTGTGATGGCCAGCTTGTCATAGGACAGCGTTTCTCCTGCAACCGTGACTGTTTTGGATATGGCGTCAATTGCGTCAACAGGTGCGCCTAATCGCAAGGTTATTTTCAGGTCTTGGTAAAAACTTTCGGGGCGTAAATGAAGGCGCTCTCTTGCCATTTCGCCGAGTAAATAGGCCTTTGAAAGTGGCGGGCGCTGGTAGGGTATTTCTGCTTCACTTCCGATCAGGGTAATGTCGCCCTGAAATCCATCGTTGCGCAGCTTGGCAACAAGGGATGCGCCTGCTTGGCCAGCACCAACAACGATAAAATGCGACATGGGACGCGCCTCTCAGAGTATAATTTTCGGGCAAGATAGAGTGCGATGAGAGGAGTTGCAAACATCACCGCCCGCAAACCCTCGTCTACATCATATTTAGACGAGAAAATGCCCGCTAAGGTCCTTAAAGAAGGAGGCTTGGATAGAAGCGGAACTACCCCCATTTTCTCATAGTTCAAAAGTCGTAATCCATGTTGCGCTCAAACTTGGGGGATGGTTTTGAAGGGTCCATATTCGGTTAGAACTTCAATTTCCCTGCCAACGGCTTTTGCTTCAGCGTCCAAAAACTGCGATACGGCATGGTTGAAGCCCTCGTCAGCAATCCAATGAAGGGAGTGGGTTTGAACGGGTAAATACCCGCGGGCCAATTTATGTTCTCCTTGTGCGCCAGCTTCGACTCGCTTCAATCCGTGTTCAATCGCAAAATCAATTGCCTGATAATAGCAAAGTTCAAAATGGAGAGCGGGGTGGTCTTCGATGCATCCCCAATATCGTCCGTAGAGCGTTTCTGCGCCGATCATATTGAGGGCACCTGCAATTGGCCTCCCGTCAGCGAGCGCAAGAACCAGCAATATGTCGTCGCGCAGTGTCTCTTGCGCAATGTCGAAAAATGCGCGTGTCAGGTAGGGAGTACCCCATTTTCGCGCACCGGTGTCTTGGTAAAATTGCCAGAAGGCGTTCCAGTGATCGGGTTGAATTTCGTCACCGGAGAGTTGAATAATTGTTCCGCCAAACCCCTGTGCGGTTGCGCGTTCGCGGCGAATATTTTTGCGTTTACGTGCCGCTAAACTTGCAAGAAAAGCGTCGAAGTCTGAGTATCCAGTATTCAGCCAGTGGAATTGTTGGCTTACACGGCGCAGCAAACCCATCTGCGCGCCAGTCTCGGCTTCGGCTTCGGTACAAAATGTGATGTGTAAAGACGATAGTTTGTTTTCCGCAGCGAGTTGAACTGCACCTTGAAGAAGGGCGCTGCGGCCTTCGGCTTCAAATCCAGGTAGAGTTAAAAAACGGCGTCCAGTTGCTGGCGTGAACGGGACGGCCATCTGTAGTTTGGGGTAGTAATTTCCCCCAGCATTCTCGAAGGCTTGAGCCCAGTTGAAGTCAAAAATATACTCTCCCTGACTGTGGGATTTTACGTAAAGCGGGGAGGCCGCAATCATTTGACCGTTTTTATGGACCGTCAGGTAGCGTCCGTGCCAACCACTCGTTCCGCCAACGGATCCACTGTCTTCTAGCGCTTTGAGAAAACGGTAGGTTGTGAAGGGATCAAAGGGGCGCGCCCCGTTCACTGCCTCTGGACAGGCGCAAGCGTCCCAGTCGGATGCGGAAATATCCGAAAGTGTCGGATGGATTTGGACTTCAATTTGCGCGCTCATAGGTCCTCAGGATACTGGGATTAGGCCGAAAGAGAGTGCCCGTTCGCTTGTGTCGGTCAAGAGGGCAGGTATTGTTCGAATGTCACGTTGTCAGCAACTTGACGGGCAGCGGCCTCACTGGCGTTCGACGTGATCGTCCAGCACAGAACAGGTACACCAAGCGATTTCAACTCCTGCACGCGGGGAATTGAAAGGCTATTGTGATCATGACTAATGAAGCTGCTTTTTGTGCGGTCAAAATCTTGGATGGCGGCAAGCTCATCGCGCCGATCCTGTGGGACGTGCAGCGAACTTCTGTCGTCCATAAGGCATGTTGTCAATCCGCGGGGATGATCGGGAAGTAAGTTTGCGATGACTTCTACCGAATATGGATTGAATGACATAAAAGCAATCGGCCCATTGTAGGAAACGGCGCATTGGGCCACCGCGTTTTCCAATGCGCCCACATTTGGCCCCATCGCGCCGTCTTGGTCTTTGATTTCCACAAGAAGAGGGACGCGTCCAGCGACCAACGCGAGGGTCTCCGAGAGCATCGGGATCGTCTGAGTTTCACCGTGGAGCAACTCGATTTGAACGAGGTCGCCAGACTCGCGCATTTGAATCGGGCCGTGCACGCCCGTCAGTCGAGTCATGTTGTAGTCATGGAAAACCATGGCTTGCCCGTCTTTGGAAAGTTGAACGTCCAACTCAATCCCATAGCCGCCTTCAATTGCAGCGAGAAACGCGGAGCGACTATTTTCGGGGCGTAGTGCCGAAGCATCATGAAGGCCCCGATGGGCGAGTGGTCGATCAAGAAAAGATTGGGGGAGGCGCGGAATTTGTCTCATTTGATTTCGAAAATACCTTCGATTTCAACAACAACGCCAAAGGGAAGGGAGGCTGCGGAAACAGCGGATCGTGCGTGTCGCCCTGCATCGCCGAGCGCTTCGACCATGAAGTCGGATGCCCCGTTGATAACGGCGGGCTGTTGATCGAAGTCGGGTGTGGAATTTACGAAACCAACCAGTTTTACAACGCGAACCAAACGATCCAAGTCCCCATCGCAGGCTGCTTTCACTTGAGAAAGAAGCGAAATGGCGCAACTGCGCGCGCAGGCGGCCCCTTCTTCGATTGAGATAGTATCGCCCAGTTTCCCGACGGCAAGTGCGCCGTCCTTCATCGAAATTTGACCCGAGACATACACTGTATTCCCAGTGCGCACAGACGGCACATAGTTCGCGGCTGGTGCTGGCGCATCAGGCAATGTCACACCAATTTTGGCCAAATTACTTTCGAAAATCCCATTCATGCGTCTGTCCTTTGAAACGGTTCCATAGGGACGGTAGCGGGGAAATGAAGCAGTGAAAAGGGGCGATTACTCCTCGCGAAAAGCCTTGTTGAAATAATCTGCAAACGGCTTCACCAAGAATGTGAGTGGTGAACGATCCCCGATCCGGAAATAGGTCTCGACGGGCATTCCGGGGATCAATCGGCTTCCGTTAGGGAGTTTTTCTTGCTCACCTGGGTTGAGGACAACTTCGCTTACATAATAAGCAAGTCCTGTTTGTTGATCAACGAGGGCATCCGGCGAGAGGTGGGTCATTGTGCCCAAGAGTTCGGGTGTGTCGCGCGTATCGAGTGCCGAAAAACGCAAAACGGTCTCTTGGCCCACGTAAACCTGATCCACGTGGATCGGATTGATCCGCGCAGAAATGACCAGCGGGCGATCTTGAGGCACGATATACAAAAGTGGGTCTGCGGGCCGAATAACGGCGCGTTCGGCAAACACCTGAAGGGAAAGAACGACGCCGCTGACGGGCGCGCGAATGTCCAAATTGCTGAGGCGCTCTTTGAGGGAGGATTCGTTTTCGCGCAGTTCCAGTTCCCGCAGTTGCAGATCGCGGAGCAGGCTAATCGTTTCTTCGCGGCGGTCGGTTCGAATTTTGAGAATTGCAAGATCAATGCCCGCCATGCGTCCTTGCGATTGCGCCGCGCTGGACGTCAATTCGCCCACAAGTCCGCGCAACCTAGCTTGCTCCCGCAGGAGGGCTAAGACCCGCGAAGCCGTAGCAAGACCGCGATCTTGAAGGGTTTGCTGCGCGTCCAACTCTTGCACAATGAGCTCAAGTTGCGTCACGAGCGCGGCTTGTTGGGCTTGGATTCCTTCCACTTGGTTGGCGATCTGTTCGCGCTGCTTTCCAAGCTGTTCAACTTCACTCGTTTGGGTTTCCGCGCGTGCTACAAAAAGGCGGGATTGACCGGACAAGACGTCCTCAACCTCAGGTCGGACCTTTGCGATCGTGAGGAGGGAGTCGTCGAATTTTATCTCGGAAGCCTTGTCGCGCTCCGCTTGAAGTCGTGCGCGACGAGCGGATACCTCATAGAGTTGCGATTGCGTGATAGAAAGCTCAGAGAGGGTGCGGGCTGGATCAAGAATAATAAGAGGTTGATTGGCTTCTACAACGTCCCCTTCGTCCACAAGTATGGATTGTACGACGCCGCCGTCCAAATGCTGCACAACCTGTCGTGAGTTGTCGACCTCGATTTGCCCTTGGGCGATGATCGCGCCCGAAATACTCGTCGTGGCCCCCCAATAACCAAAGCCGACGACGAGAATTAAGATGGTCGCGAACCCGAGGGCAACATACCTTTTGGCACCATACTTCATGGCCATTTGCGCGCTCATGTAACTCCCCCCGCGCCTTGATTCTGGCTAATTTGGTTGTGGTTTGTGACGTTCTGTTGAAGAATTTCGTTCTTTGGTCCGAATGCTTTGACCGATCCGTTCTCCATAATAAGAAGCAAGTCACATTCCCGAATGGCGGCGGGGCGATGCGCCATTATGATGACCGAATTGCCCGCAGATTTGGCGGCACGAATGGCATGGTTTAGGGCCTCGGAGCCGACGTTGTCGAGGTTTGAATTGGGCTCGTCGAGCACCAACAAGACGGGATCATCATAAAAGGCACGCGCCAAGCCGATACGCTGAATTTGCCCTCCTGACAGGCGGCCACCCGCTCCGGACACCTGCGTGTCGTATCCCTGTGGGAGCGTCAGGATCATTTCGTGGGCGGCGGCTTTTTTCGCTGCAGCAACAACCTTATCATCGTTGATATCTTGGGAAAGCCTGCCAATATTCTGGGCAACGGTGCCCTCAAAGAGTTGAACCTTCTGGGGGAGATAGCCGATATATTTTCCAAGAACGTCTGGATCGTATTGCTCAAGGGAGGCGTTATCCAACCGGATGGTTCCCCCAGCAAGACGCCAAACCCCCGTTAAGGCGCGCGCGAGCGTTGACTTGCCCGAACCCGACGATCCAATCACCCCGAGAGCCGTACCTGCGGGCAGGGAAAAGCTCACCATTCTAAGGGCGGCCTGACTGTCGCCGGGGGGAACGACGGTGACCTGTTGTACGTCGAGTTTTGCGCTGGGCGGGGGAAGTGTTGTGCGCGGCTCTTCGGGGGGGATGGCGCTTAGAAGTTCGGACAATGATCGCCACCCTTGTTTGGCCCGCACAACATAGGCCCAGCCGCCAATTGCTTGCTCAACGGGTTGAAGCGCGCGTCCAAGAAGGATCGACCCTGCGATCATTGCGCCGGCGGACAGCTCGTTTTGAAGGACGAGATACGCCCCAAGCGCAAGCATGGCAGATTGAAGGAACTGGCGGAAAGTCTTGGTGGTCGTTGAAAAACCGCCCGCGCGATCAGAGGCGGTGAGCGTAAATTCCAAAGCACTTTCACGCGTTGAGCGCCAACGCTCAAAGGCGGCCTCGCGCATTCCCAAGCTTTGAATGGTTTCCGCTTCGAACCGAATCTCTTGGGCTTGCAAGTCGGCTCTGCGGGCGGCGAGGCCAGCCGAGAGAACAGGCGCTTTTGTGGAAATTTGGTTGAAAAAAGCCACGACCATCAGGAATGCCCCCCCCGTGACCGCGAGGATGCCAAGCCACGGGTGGAAGAGAAAAATTGTCGCGATAAAGAGCGGCGTCCACGGCAAGTCAACGAAGGCAATGAAAATGGGGGAGGAAATGAAGGATTGCACGGCATCGACATCTTGCAGCGCTGTATTGGCGTTCTTTTGCAATTGCGGCACCGTGTTGGCGCGTAAAACGGCGGAAAAAACCCGCTTGTTTAAACTGGCCTGAAAACGAGCCCCTGCACGCGCCATAATCCGCCCACGCGTGAAATCCAAAACGCCCATGCAAAAATAAAGGAACGTTGCCAATATCGAGAGTGCAATCAGCGTTTCAACAGAACGACTAGAAAGGACGCGGTCGTAAATTTGGAGCATAAACAACGGCCCCGTCAGCATTAACAAGTTCACAAAGATGCTGAATAGAATCATCGCCCAGATTAGGGGGCGGTTCTGGCGCTGTGCCGCATTGAGTTCTTCGCGACCCAGATCAGTGAATTGTTTTTGCATTAGGCGTAAATGTCTCGTTTAATAAGAGTTGCGGTTGCAATTCCGTAGGCTGCGTTGTACCCAAAAAGCTTCAAAAGATAATCGGTCGGTCTGTTTGGGTTGGGCTTTGTCGATAACATCATTGTGTGACCCAAAAGTACAAATAACTCGTTGAGAAGTGTCGTGTTTTTGCCAGAATTTCGTATCCGCGCCAAGTGTAGCTTAATTATTTGTTTGTTAAGCGTGTCGTTATTGTCCTCCTGTGCGCACCCAGAGCGCACGGGCGAAATTTACGACCCTTACGAAAAATCAAATCGTGCACGCCACGAAAACACCAAACAGTCGGATCAGGGGATGATTGGGCCTGTCGCGCAGGCTTATGGAAAGACCCCAGAGTTTTTGCGGACCACGGTGACGAATTTTTCAGATTATCTCGCGCTGTATCCGATGGTTGGAAACAACCTTCTTCAGTTTAACTTGGCGGGGGCCGCGCAAAATTCAACGCGCCTCTTGGTGAATACGACCTTTGGCCTTGCTGGCTTGTTTGATGTCGCATCCGACATGGGTATTTACGAGGACAGCACAGGGTTTGGCGACACATTGGCAGTATGGGGGGTCGGTGAAGGGGCATATCTTGAAGCGCCGTTTTTGGGTCCAACGACCCAACGTGACGCCGTCGGTGGCGTTGTTGATTTGGCGACTAATCCAATGTTCTATTATGATGGTGGGCGCTATGCCGCCGTTGGCCTTCTGGCATTGTTGGGTGCGAAGCTTGATAAGCGTTTCCGTTATTCAGGTTCCGTGGATCAGCTTTTCAATGAGAGCGCGGACAGTTATGTTCAGACACGTATGATGTACCTTCAGAACCGTCGCTATGAACTTGGGCAAGAAGTCGCTCCAAGTGCGGATGGTTGCACAAATGGCTATGCAGACCCATATGAGGACCCATATGCAGATCCCTACGCGGACCCTTCTGCATCCACAGGGTCCTGTGATACCGAATAAGAGGCAATTATGACACATCAGGTTACACGACGCAGCATTTTGGGAGGCCTCGTTGCCTCTGGACTTTGGTTATCGACGGCCCCAATGACTTTTGCGCTTTCGGTGGATGCATCTAAAACGCTCGTTATCAAACTGGTGGATGATATCAATGCTGTGATCGCCACGGGGAAGCCTGAACGGGCGATGTACAAAGATTTTCAGCGTATTTTCGCGGACTATGCGGATGTGCCCGCCATCGCACGCTATGCTTTGGGGTCGGATGCGCGCAGGGCCTCACCCGCCCAAATAAAGGCGTTTACGGGAGCTTTTGAAACTTACATCGCGCGTAAATACGGCAGCCAGTTCCACCAGTTTATTGGGGGTCGAATTGAAGTCGATAGCGCCGAAACCGTGAAAAGCTTTGTCGAAGTGAAAACGACCGCGTTTATGCGCGGCGAAGCGCCGTTTGAAATCAAATTCCTGATCTCCGATAAATCGGGCAAACACAGGTTTTTCAACATGTTCATCGAGGGCATCAATATGCTCCTAACCGAGCGCTCCGAAATCGGCTCGATCATTGACGCCAACAATGGCGATCTTAATAAGGCAATCGCGCAGTTGAAGAAACTCAGCTAGTTCCCGCCGCCAAAAATCTGCAGGAGCAGGTTCTCGATCGGATTGGTTCCCTTGGGCTGGGGATTGGCACGTTGGGGCGCATTCGGGTCGACATAGGCACTGGGCGCTTGTCCATCGATCATCGGCAGGGGAGAAATCGGGACCCCCTCGTTAATGCGGACCATAGCATCGTGCCAGATTTCAGCGGGAAGTCCGCTTCCCGTGACACCCGTTAGCGGCGTATTGTCGTCATAGCCAAGCCAAACACCGGTAACATAATCCGCCGTAAATCCGATAAACCACGCGTCCCGCGCGGCCTGTGTTGTGCCCGTTTTCCCTGCGGCTTGACGGCCGTCAAGTTTGGCACGACGGCCACTTCCGGATTCGATCACTTGATACATCATATAGGTGAGTTGCTCGGCAGCATTGGTCGTGATGACCCGCTCGCCCATACCACCGTCTTGACCAATCAGCGGCTCCGTGTCGCCTTGAAGGCGCAGTTCCGAAAGGCCGTAGGGGGTCACGCTACGGCCGCCATTAAGGATGCCAGCATAAGCACCCGTCATTTCAAGTAGCGTGCTCTCAGACGCGCCAAGGGCCAGCGCGGGACCCGCCGCAAGGTCGCTTTGAATGCCAAACATTTCGGCCACGGTGCGTACATTTTCGCGGCCTACGCCTTCGGATATGCGAACCGCAGGAATGTTCAGGGAGCGTCTTAAGGCTTCGGTTAAGGTAACTGTGCCGCTGAACTTATGGTCGTAATTCGATGGCGTCCACGGGCCCGAGCCCGGGATATCGATCGTTAGGGGTTCGTCTTTGACATAGTCGTTGTAGGAATATCCAAGGTCCAAAGCGGCCGCATAAACGAAGGGTTTGAATGCGGACCCTGTTTGGCGCGAAGCTTGGGTTGCGCGGTTAAAGGCGCCTGTTGCTTTAACATCGCGGCCACCAACCATTGCCCGTACTGCTCCGTCTGCCGACATGACCACAATCGCGGCTTGGGCCTTGGAACCATCGCGGACTTTGGTGTCAAAAATATGCAGCATGGCTTGTTCGGCAGCGCGTTGGACGCGCGGATCAAGCGTTGATTGAATGATCACATCTTCGGTGGTGTCGCGAGTTAGATAGCTCGGACCTTCGGACATAACCCAATCGGCAAAATACCCACCCGTACGCGACTTGGCTGCATCAGAAAGCGTGGCGGGATTTGCACGCGCTTCATTGGCTTGCGCAGTGGTTAGGAGACCTTGTTCTTCCATCAATTTCACCACGGTCTCTGCGCGATCTTGGCTGCGTTGAAGATCATTGGTCGGCGCATAGCGCGTGGGCGCCTTAAGTAGACCCGCCAGCATCGCCGCTTGCGCGGGCGAAATTTGGTTGGCGGACAGATTGAAATAGCGCTGGCTTGCAGCTTCAAATCCACGAGCGCCCGCACCGAGGAAGGCGCGGTTCAGGTAGATCGTTAGGATTTCATTCTTGGTGAACTTTACCTCAAGCGCCATCGCATACAGCGCTTCTTTAGCTTTACGAACGAGCGATCCTCGACGGCAATCGGACTCATACTCGCGTTCGGTCATTTTATTCGTGTCGTGTGGAACTCCAAGACACAACAGTTTCGCGGTTTGCTGTGTGATTGTGGACCCGCCATTCCCAGAGAGCGCCGAGCGCCCTTCGGACAGGTTGATTTTGACAGCACTCGCGATGCCGCGTGGCGAAACGCCAAAGTGCCAGAAAAAGCGTTTGTCCTCGGTCGCGGTGACGGCATTCTTGAGGTGTGGAGACACCGTTTCGGTGGTGACCATGCCGCCGAATTGATCACCGCGCCATGCAAAGACTTGGCCATTGGTGTCGAGAAGCGTTACCGAACCGCGTGTCCGCCCATCAACCAGTTCTTCAAGCTCGGGCAAAGTGGACGCGTAAAACAACACACCCAGCGCGACGAGAATGGTACAGACAGCCCCCACGCGCCACGTAATTCCCCAGAACAACCGGACGATCCAACGAAACAGCCGACTGATCGGATTTCTCTTCGGCGCGGGTCGAGCACGCCGCTTGGAGCGCGTTTTTCGCGTCGCAGTTTTAGGAACCGCCCGCTTAGGGCTGCTCTTCTTAGCGTTCGCGCGCTTCTCTGCCACCAATTTGGGGCGTTTTGGGCCTGTTCCGGTCATCTGCTACTCGTCTTAGGGCGTATTTTTCCTCAACTTACAGGGTCTGAACCGAATTGTAACGGGACTATTCGTGACTGATTCTTCTTTTTGGTGTGCTTAAATTTTAATCTAATCGCCCAATTTGTGCATTTTTTGTGCACTTTCGGTCGCCGGAGGCCCGCATTATAGGGTTTGCTTCCTTGAATCCGAACAAGTCTGCGCGTTTTTTAGCCTCATGGAAGCGCGGGCACCGAACAGATGTTCAACGCCTGAGAATGTAAGGGGAACGACGTGAAACTCATTATCGCAGCAATCAAACCGTTCAAGCTCGAAGAGGTGCGCGAAGCACTCACCGCCATCGGTGTTCGGGGCATGATGGTTACAGAAATTAAGGGGTTCGGATCTCAATCCGGCCATACCGAAATCTACCGTGGCGCAGAATACGCGGTGAATTTCGTGCCGAAGGTCAAATTGGAAATCGTCGTTTCGGCCGCCATGGCGGACCAAGTCGTAGAAACCATCCAAAAAACCGCCAAAACCGACAAAATTGGCGACGGCAAGATTTTTGTTCTGGACGTAGCCCATGCGGTGCGCGTGCGGACTGGCGAAACCAACGAAGACGCGCTGTAGGCGCTGGATTCGACAAAGGAATTATACATGAAACTGAATAAATTAATCCCGCTGAGCGCGACGGCAGCCTTGCTTCCCCTCGCCAGTTTTGCCCAAGACGCTGAAGCTGTTGTAGCGGTTGCTGTGCCAACAGATTCCGTCTTTATCCTCAACTCGCTCCTCTTTCTCATCGGTGGCTTCTTGGTCTTCTGGATGGCCGCTGGGTTCTCGATGCTCGAAGCCGGTCTTGTCCGTTCCAAAAACGTTACCATGCAGCTTACAAAGAACATGGCGCTCTTTGGTCTGGCCTGTATTTTCTACTACTTGATCGGTTACAACCTTATGTACCCATTGGGCAATTGGTCGGTTGACGGTGTTCTTTCCGGTGTGTTTGGCCCGGCAGTTCTTGAAGTTGTTGGCGTGACGGCTGACGGTGCAGACGATTACTCCTATGCGTCCACTGGCTCTGACTTCTTCTTCCAGTTGATGTTCTGTGCGGCGACGGCCTCTATTGTTTCTGGTACGCTTGCTGAGCGCATCAAACTTTGGCCCTTCTTGGCTTTCACAATTGTTCTAACGGCAATCATCTACCCAATCCAAGCGTCTTGGAAATGGGGCGGCGGTTTCCTTGATGCGGCTGGCTTTCTTGACTTCGCGGGCTCTACAGTTGTGCACTCCGTTGGTGGCTGGGCAGCTTTGACTGGCGCACTTGTTCTTGGTCCACGTTTGGGTAAATACAAAGACGGTCGAGTCATCCCGATGATGGGTTCCAACCTTACGCTCGCTACTTTGGGTACGTTCATTCTTTGGATGGGTTGGTTTGGCTTCAACGGTGCTTCGCAACTCGCAATGGGTTCGGTTGGCGACGTCGCTGATATCTCGCGGATCTTTGCAAACACAAACGCGGCGGCGGCAGGTGGTTTGATCACAGCCCTCTTGCTCACTCAAGCTCTCTATAAAAAGCCAGACCTTACAATGATCCTTAACGGCGCACTTGCTGGTCTGGTTTCCATCACAGCAGAGCCGCTGACGCCAACAATTGGTGAAGCAACGCTTATCGGTGCTATCGGTGGATTGATTGTTGTCTTCGCAGTACCAATGCTCGACAAACTCAAAATCGACGATGTTGTTGGTGCGATCCCAGTTCACCTTATGGCTGGTATCTGGGGCACAATCGCGGTTGTCTTCACAAACAGCGACGCGTCTTTGGGCACACAGCTTTACTCCATCGTAGTTGTAGGTGGGTTCACAGTCGTAACTTCTGGCGCCCTCTGGCTCCTCCTGAAACACACCGTTGGTATCCGAGTGAGTGCAGAAGCAGAGATCACAGGTCTTGATGTGGCGGAGCTTGGTATGGAAGCCTATCCCGAGTTCTCGAAAGGCTAACTACATCTGAGAAATCTCAAGAAACGCGCTCGGGCTGTCATGGCCCGAGCTTTTCCGTTTTTACATGTTGTTCCGGCTCTTGAATGGCTGCAAAGTGTGGCATGACGCACATCGATCCAACCATTTCCGACAAAGCTGTTGCGGCTGTTTTTGCCGGATTTCCAAGGCCTGCGCGGGACGGCACACTTCTCCTGCGCTCCATCATCTTTGAAATCGCCGATAGGGATGAGCGGGTCGGCGGCGTTTCGGAAACCCTCAAATGGGGGCAGCTTTCGTATTTACCGATTGCCAAAAATGTTGGCACCCCAATTAGGCTGGGTGTCCCAAAGGCGGGGGGCTTTGCTTTATTCGTCCATTGTCAAACGACTGTGATCAGTGAATTTCGAACGCTTTTTTCTGGTGACTTTGAATTCGACGGTAATCGCGCAGTTTTGTTTGACAGCAAGGCAGGCATCGAAATCGAAAAAATCACGCTGCTGATCAATCGCGCCTTGACGTATAAGCTCTAGTTTAAAAGGCGTCGCGCAATCACCTGCGCTTGAATTTCTGCCGCGCCCTCGAAGATGTTTAGGATGCGGGCGTCGCACAATATGCGGCTGATTTGATACTCAAGTGCAAAGCCGTTGCCTCCGTGGATTTGCAGGGCATTATCCGCCGCCGCCCAAGCGACCCGCGCTCCAAGGAGTTTCGCCATGCCAGCCTCAAGGTCGCAGCGGCGCTCATTATCTTTCTCACTCGCCGCGAAATAGGAAAGTTGCCGTGCGATCATGATCTCGACGGCCATCACCGCCAACTTTCCCGATACACGCGGGAAGTGGATGATGCTTTTGCCGAATTGCTTGCGGTCGATGGCGTATTGCATCCCGACTTCCAACGCATTCTGGGCAACGCCGATTGCGCGTGCGGCCGTTTGAATGCGTGCGCTCTCAAAGGTTTGCATCAACTGCTTAAACCCTTTGCCCTCTACGCCACCCAGAAGGTTTTTGGCATCAACTTTGAACCCATCAAATGCCAGTTCGTATTCCTTCATGCCGCGATAGCCCAGAACCTCGATTTCACTGCCACTCATCCCCTGCGTAGGGAAAGGTACGTCGTTCGTACCGGGAAGTTTCTCAGCCAAGAACATGGAGAGCCCCTTGTGGTCATCGCTTGAGGTGTCGGTCCGCGCCAAGAGGGTCATCACGTGGGTTCGGGCGGCGTGGGTTATCCACGTTTTGTTGCCCGTCACGGTATAGCTTTCGCCATCTTTCACAGCGCGTGTCCGTAAGGAGCCAAGATCGCTGCCTGTGTTCGGTTCGGTGAAAACGGCGGTTGGCAGGATTTCTGCGCTGGCGATTTTGGGGAGCCAATACTGTTTTTGCTCCTCGGTTCCACCACATAGGATCAATTCCGCTGCAATTTCGCTGCGGGTACCCAGGCTACCAACACCGATGTAGCCGCGAGAAAGCTCTTCGCTGACCACACACATACTTGCCTTGGATAGCCCAAGCCCACCGTATTCCTCGGGAATGGTCAGTCCAAAAACGCCCATCTCGGCCATTTCGTTGAGGATCTCAAGCGGGATTAATTCATCCTTGAGGTGCCAGCCGTGGGCAAAGGGAGTAACGCGTTCGTTGGCGAAACGGCGGAACTGATCACGGATCATCTCAAGGTCTTCGTCTAGACCCGTAGCACCAAACGTGGCGTGGCCGGTGTTGTCTTGCATAAGGGTAACAAGTCTGGTGCGCGCGGTGGTAGAATTGCCTAGGGCCATAAGCGATTCCACCGCCGTCACGCGCAGAGCGTCAGGCGAGATTTCAAGGTCCTGCAAGCGGGCCATCTCCCCTTGGCTCATCGGGATACCGCCTGAAAGTTGACAGAGGTATTCGCCAAAACTGATCTGAAGGATCAGTTGTTCCATTTCCGTAAAAGTGCCGCTATCCGCGAGGGATTGTGCCCACGCCAGCATCCGAGTGAGGGCCGCCTGATAGGTCGTAAACCATGCGAAGACGTGGGCTTGGTGCTGATGGGTTTCGAGTAGTGCGGCGTCGACGCGGCCATCGGCTTGCACCTTTTGAAGGAGGTGTGCCTTGGCCTCCTCAAGCAATGCTTCTAGGGGCGGCAAACTCTGGGCGCAGCAGATTAGGAGGTCCGGCAGGATGGGCGACGATTGGGATTTGCGCATATCTAGTCCATCTTTTGGCATTGGGCTCTCCTTAAGTTCGTTGATATGAATAATCCTTTCGCAACTGCAGCGCAAGAAAAATTCGTTTAACGCGGTAAAATTGACTTAAAAGAACTTTGTCGAATTTGTGATGTTCTCCGAGTATTCCCTGTATAACGGGCACGAAATTGGAGACATTCTTGGAAAATATACTTACAGACATTCCCCTTTTGGTGCTTCTAATAGCCTGTTTAATAACGGTTATTGCGGGCTTTGTGAAAGGCGCTATTGGGTTTGCGATGCCGATGATTATGATTTCGGGGTTGGCTTCTGTCTTGAGCGCCGAGGCTGCACTTGCAGCGCTGATTTTGCCCACGGTCATGACGAATGCTGCACAAGCATTGCGACAGGGTCTCCATGAAGCATTGCAAAGTGCGTGGCGATTCCGGCTGTATTTGGGGATCGTTTTGGTCTGCATTATGGGGAGTGCGCAACTTGTTACGCTCATGCCTCAAAACGCGATGTTCTTGATGATCGGCATTCCAGTTTTGCTGTTTTCGATTACGCAAATTTTGGGTTGGCATCTGTCTATCAAGAAGGAGCATCGCAAGCGCGCAGAGGTCATCATTGGATGTGTAGCTGGCTTTACCGGCGGGCTATCTGGGATTTGGGGGCCGCCCACTGTGGCCTATCTGACGGCCATTGGAACCGAAAAAAAAGAGCAAATCCGCGTTCAAGGCGTCATCTATGGGGCGGGCGCGGTGGTTCTTTTACTCGCCCATATTAAGTCGGGCGTCTTTACCGTAAGTACGGGGTCGTTTTCTGCGCTTATGTTGGCACCCGCCCTGTTGGGAATGCTCTTGGGGATGCGAGTTCAAGATCGACTCGATCAAGCGAAATTCAAGAAGGCGACGCTGATCGTTTTGGCGATTGCGGGTCTCAATCTTATTCGTCGTGGGGTGTTTGGCTAGGCCACCGCGCAAAACGCCCCACTATTTAGAGGGGGCGTTTTACAAGTTCTACTGACGACTAGCCGATTGCCGCAGAGCGAACATCATCGTCAATATAATCTAGGTACTGTGTGAAATTGTCCGAAAACATTGAGACAAGCTTTGCGGCCTGTAAATCATAGGCTTCGGAATCGCCCCAAGTCCGTCGAGGATCAAGCAGGATGTCTGCAACACCGTCCACGGAAACCGGCACGTCGAAGCCGAAGTTTTCATCCTTGCGGAAGCGCGCTTTCTCAAGGGAGCCGTCGAGCGCCGCTGTCAAAAGTGTCCGCGTGGCCTTGATGGGCATTCTGGAACCAGTCCCATAGGCACCGCCCGTCCAACCCGTGTTCACCAACCAACATGTCGCTCCGTGTTTCGCAATTTTTTCGCGCAGGAGGTTGCCGTAAATTTCAGGACGGCGTGGCATGAAGGGGGCGCCAAAACAAGTTGAGAATGTAGGCTCAGGTTCGGTCACACCCCGTTCGGTACCCGCCACTTTGGAGGTGAAGCCGGAAAGGAAATGATACATCGCTTGCGCGGGGGTTAAACGGCTGATCGGTGGAAGAACGCCAAAGGCATCGCAGGTCAACATGATGATGTTTTTGGGATGCCCGCCAAGCGCGCTTTTGGACGCGTTCGAAATGTAGTGAAGCGGGTAGGCGCACCGCATATTGGCCGTCAGACTATCATCCTTGAAGTCAAGTTCTTTGGTCTCGGGATCAAAAACCATGTTTTCGATTACGGTGCCAAAGGTCCGCGTGGTCTCATAGATTTCAGGCTCGGCATCGGCACTAAGATTGATGGTCTTCGCGTAACAGCCTCCCTCAAAATTGAACGTTCCACGATCTGACCAGCCATGCTCATCATCGCCGATCAAGGTACGGGAGGGGTCGGCAGAAAGGGTCGTTTTACCAGTGCCTGAGAGGCCAAAGAAAATGGCTGTGTCGACAGGGTTTCCCGGGGCGTGGTTGGCCGAGCAATGCATCGGCATGATACCCTTTGCCGGTAGTAAGTAGTTGAGAAGTGAGAAGACGGATTTCTTATTTTCACCGGCGTATTCAGACCCACCAATAAGGATGAGTTTCTGGTCGAAATTCATGGCAATAACGGTCTCGGAGCGACATCCGTGGCGCTTGGGGTCGGCTTTGAATGTCGGGCAATTAATAACGGTAAACTCGGGAAGGAAATCCTCCAATTCATCGCGATCAGGGCGACGCAACATATGGCGAATGAAAAGGGCGTGCCATGCAAGCTCTGTGACCATGCGTACATCAAGGCGCTGACTTGCATCGGCGCCCGCATAAAGGTCTTGGACGAAATAGTCGCGACCTTTCATATGCTCGAGCATGTCTGCATAAAGGATGTCGAATTTATCTTCCTGCATGGGGGCGTTGTTTTCCCACCAAATTCCGCCTTTTACAGAGTCACTTTGCACCACAAATTTATCTTTGGGCGAGCGACCAGTATGTTTGCCAGTGGTGACCAAAAGCGTGCCGCCTTGGCCTAATGTACCCTCGTCGCGCTTAAGAGCGGTCTCGATGAGGGCAGGTTCCAGATCGTTATAATAGACATTTCCCAGCCCCTTTATGCCTTGTGTCTCAAGGGTGCAGGTTGGGTTCACACGACCGTGTGTCATAATGTAGCTCCTCGCGCCGTGTCCTAGCAGCGCGCAATCTCTTCCAAAGCGCAAAGGGCCAATTCTGCGCACCAGCCGCGGGCCCGGCTGATAGGCAATTGTAGCACGGAAGATCGGTTTGAAAAGCGGTCAGGGGCGCGCAGTTTGCGCTAACATTTTGGGTTTAGCGTTACCGTTTAGCGCTAACGGGGCGCTTGGATTGAAAAATCCAGCCGTGTTTGCAAAGTTTTATGCCTTTTGGGGCACATTCTAACTCAAGAACGTAGGGTGATTCGCAGTTAAGAGTTGATTCGTCAAAGTGGAACACCCAGAGTGGATAAAAAATTGAGCATAAAAAAACTATATAAAGGAAGACCTCCATGTCGAAGATCGCTTTGGTCGACGACGACAGGAACATCCTGACGTCAGTAGCTATGACCCTTGAGGCAGAGGGTTTCGAAGTAGAAACATATAATGACGGTCAATCCGCACTAGACGCTTTTAACAAGAGTCTGCCGGATATGGCTGTTTTGGATATTAAAATGCCGCGCATGGATGGAATGGACTTGCTCCAACGTCTGCGCCAAAAAACCGCAATGCCGGTTATTTTTCTCACATCCAAAGATGATGAGATTGATGAAGTTCTTGGGCTGCGCATGGGGGCGGATGACTACGTAAAGAAGCCGTTTTCCCAACGTTTGCTGGTTGAACGCATTCGCGCTCTCCTGCGTAGGCAAGAAGCAATGAACGGTGTAGAGATTGCCGAAACCGAAGAAACCAAAGTTATCGAACGCGGTGATTTACGGATGGACCCATTGCGGCATTCCGTGCGTTGGAAAGGGAATGATGTTTCCCTAACTGTGACCGAATTCTTGTTACTGCAAGCTTTGGCCCAACGTCCTGGTTTTGTGAAAAGTCGTGATCAGTTGATGGATGTCGCCTATGACGATCAAGTTTACGTCGACGACCGCACGATCGACAGTCACATCAAACGGCTTCGTAAAAAGATGCGGACCGCAGATGATGATTTTTCGGCAATTGAGACGCTTTATGGTATCGGCTATAGATACAACGAAGATTGATGCCCCCAACTTTGGGTAAGAATGTGCGCGATACAAAAATGCAAAAAGAAGCGAATGTTGTTCTCGGTGAAGACTGGGATGGACCGAGCAGTGGCGTGGAAAGCGAGCTGCGCAAAAGGCGCGAGCAACGCGGGTTTATTTCCCTCAACCGTTCGCCACTTGCGCGCAAAATTATCACGTTCAATTTATTGGCCCTCGTCATTTTGGTGGCGGGTGTTTTGTATCTCAATCCGTTCCGTGACAGCCTTGTGTTGCAACGCGAACGGGGACTTGTCATTGAGACACAACTGGTCGCGGACGTACTCGAAGCGCATTTTTGGGATGCAGAGACCCTTCCCAATGAGGCATCTGTTTTTGCAAATCTTGCAAAACTGTCGCTTCCTTCGGGCGTCGACGCATATGTTTACGATCCTGAAGGAAAGCTCGTAGCCTCTACGATTGGGATCGAGCGCTCGGGCATACCACCGGTAAGCGGTTTGGTTCAGAACACTCGTAGTACGCTTATTACCGACTTCTTGAATTCTATGTGGGAAGGTGTTTCCGGAGTATTTACCTCGGAACCCGCAAGCGATGGTTTTGGTTCAACTGTTGAGCCTCCCGTCGAATTTGTACAGAAGACTTCGGATGGCTCAACCCACGTGAACACCGGATTGGATTCCCAAGGTCGTGCAGTGTTTACCGTGGTAACTCCGATCCTTGTTGGTGGGGAGAATTTGGGTTCAGTCGCCGTGACGAGTGCTGAGGGCGAAATCGATTTTCTTGTTCGAAGTGAACGGGAGCAGGTGCTGCAAATGTTTGTAATCGCTATCCTCGTCTCCGTTGGGTTAAGTCTTGTGCTTGCTTCAACCATCGCCAATCCACTTTCGGATTTGGCCGCGGCCGCCGAACTTGGGCGCGACAAAAATGCGCGTAAAATGAGTCCGAACCGTGTGCGCATCCCTGACCTAACCGCTCGGCCAGATGAAATCGGGCGTCTTTCCGGTGCGCTTCGAGGGATGGTGACCGCCCTATATGATCGCATTGAGGGCAACGAACAATTTGCGGCTGATGTCGCGCATGAGATCAAGAATCCTTTGGCTTCCCTTCGATCTGCCGTCGGTACTTTACGTGTCGCAAAACGCGAAGATCAGCGGGACAAACTCCTCGATGTTATCGACCATGATGTGCGTCGCTTGGATCGTCTTGTCAGTGACATTTCAAACGCTTCTCGGCTCGACAGCGAGCTTGTCCGAGAAGAAGAAGAACAGTTTGATCTGTTGAAAATGCTTGGCAACATCAACGATTACCTTGGTGGCGATGCGAAATCCAAGGGGGTTGAGTTCATTTCCGACTTGCCTGCTGATCCGATCCATATTCACGGTCTTGAGGCGCGTTTGGCACAAGTTTTCGTTAATCTCATTACCAATGCGATCTCGTTTTGCGAAGACGGGGACGCAATTCGAGTTTGGGCGCGAAAACGGGAAAATCGCGTGCTTATAGTAATTGAGGACACTGGCCCAGGGATTCCTGACCAAGCATTATACAAAATCTTTCAACGCTTTTATTCTGAACGCCCCGCTGGGCAATTCGGCAATAATTCCGGTCTAGGCTTGGCAATTTCCAAGCAAATCGTCGAAGCCCATGGCGGCGTGATTTGGGCGGAAAACATTCGCCCGACAGATGCTGATATCACCTCCGACCCCTTGGGCGCGCGTTTTGTGGTTGGGCTCCCTGTTTGAGCCATCAATTGTGAGCTTTTAAATGGAAACGAATGAGCTCCACCATGCGTCCACGGTTGCTATCGATGGTAAAGCCGCGGTCATTTTCGGATGTTCAGGCAGTGGTAAGTCGACCCTTGCGCTTAGGATGATCTCCCTTGGCGCGACACTTATTTCGGACGATCAAACGCAGTTGTCACTCGAAGACGGAGTACTTGTTGCTTTGGCTGTGCCAGAAATTTCGGGCAAATTGGAGGTGCGAGGTGTTGGGATAATTTACACACCGTTTGAGCCCCGCGCAATAGTTTCCCTTTTCGTGGATATGGATAAAGTGGAGGAAACGCGGCTTCCTCCTGCGAGAGAAATCGTCTTACTTGGCCAAAAAGCCACCTTGTATCATTGCATTAAGGGTGATCATTTCGCAGATGCACTCATGCAGATTCTAAAATACGGCAGATCAGATTGACACAACCTCGCCTAACAGATGACCCAGTTTTAAGGCAGCGCTTGGTTCTCGTGACTGGCCCGTCTGGTGCTGGGCGCTCTACCGCGATTAACACCCTCGAGGATGCGGGTTACGAAGCTATTGATAATCTACCTATTTCTCTTCTGCCACGATTGCTGGAAAATGGGGTGTCTGATCGCCCACTGGCACTCGGAATCGATGCGCGCAACCGCGATTTTTCTACGAAGGGCTTGTTGGAGCTTTTAGACAATTATTCACTGTCCGGTGATCAGGCGATAGAAGTCCTTTATTTAGATTGTAGCACCGAGGTTCTGTTGCGCCGTTTCTCTGAAACGCGGCGCAGGCATCCTTTGGCTCCATCTGAAACTCCGGAAATTGGCATTCAGCGCGAGCAAGACTTACTTGTTCCCATCCGCGCATGTGCGGATATACTTATTGATACTTCGGACATGTCACCGCATGAGTTGCGAGCAGAAGTGGAACAATGGTACGCGGCAGAAAAAAGCCAAAAACTGGCGGTATCAGTCCATAGCTTTTCCTATAAACAAGGTATGCCGCGTGGCATTGACATGGTTTTCGACTGTCGGTTTTTACAAAATCCGTATTGGCAAGAAGACCTTCGCGCCCTGAATGGCCTAGACAAAGCGGTCGCCGACTATGTGGCGCAAGACAAGCGTTATGATGACTTCTTTTCAAAAGTTTGCGACCTTTCAGAAATGTTGTTGCCTGCCTATATAGAAGAGGGTAAAGCACATTTTTCGATTGGTTTCGGATGTACAGGCGGACAGCACAGATCGGTCGCCGTCGCTGAAAATGTGTCGAATGTACTTGCGAAGGCTGGTTGGCAAGTGTCAACTAGACATAGAGAAATTGAACGCCGCACACGCACTTCGTCCGGCACAAAATTGGGGAAAACGGCGTGATCGGAATTTTGATCGTCGCACATGGCGGATTGGCCAAAGAATACCTTTCTGCTGTCGAACATGTTGTCGGCAAGCAAGACGGTATGCGTGCTATTTCAATTGAGGACGATCACGATCGTGAAGAGAAGCAGTGTGAAATCTGCGATGCGGCAAATTCAGTTGATACTGGCGACGGGGTCGTCGTTGTTACGGACCTTTTTGGTGGGTCTCCCTCCAATCTTTCTCTCCGAGCATGCAACCCCAAGAACCGGAAAATCATCTACGGTGCCAATCTTCCAATGCTCGTCAAACTTACCAAATCACGCAGTTGCACAGTGCAAGAGGCGGTCGAAAACGCGCTGAACGCGGGTCGAAAATACATTAACAGCTTCGATGCAAATCCCACAAGTTAGGACGTCATGAGCATTACGAGAACGTTGGATATCGTCAATGAAAAGGGCCTGCATGCCCGTGCTTCCGCCAAACTCGTGGAAGTGGTTGAAGGCCATGACGCACGAGCCGAAGTCAGCAAAGACGGACTTAGTGCCTCTGGTGACTCAATCATGGGCTTACTCATGCTGGCAGCGTCAAAGGGCACACAGATCGAAATCACGACAACTGGCGACGAGGCAGAAAAACTTGCTGATGCCTTGCAAGCCCTAGTTGTTAACAAATTCGGCGAAGATTTTTAGCGCGTCGGAACGGGTGTTTCTCCGCGATAGTCATAAAAGCCACGTTCCGTTTTTCGACCAAGCCATCCAGCTTCGACATATTTTGTCAGGAGCGGACACGGGCGATATTTTGTATCCGCGAGGCCATCGTGGAGTACGTTCATGATCGCCAAGCATGTGTCCAAACCAATAAAGTCAGCAAGTTCCAGCGGACCCATGGGATGATTTGCCCCTAGTTTTAGAGAACTGTCGATGGACGCCACCGATCCGACCCCCTCATACAATGTGTAGACGGCTTCGTTGATCATCGGCATGAGGATACGGTTTACGATGAACCCAGGAAAATCTTCTGCTGAGGCGGCCGTTTTTCCCAATTTTTCTACAACGGCCAAACACGCGTGATAAGTTTCCTCATCAGTTGCAATCCCGCGAATAAGTTCGACCAATTGCATAATGGGAACGGGATTCATGAAGTGAAAACCCATGAATTTTTCCGGACGGTCTGTGCCACTCGCGAGGCGTGTTATGGAAATCGACGACGTGTTGGACGTGAGGATTGTATGCGGCTGAAGATGTGGCAAAAGGTTAGCAAAAATTTTAACTTTTACGTCTTCTTTTTCCGTAGCGGCTTCAATTACGAGATCCGATTGCCCAACTTGTGCAATATCAAGCGTTGTTTGGAGCCGACTTAGTGCCGCGTCACGTGCATCGCTTGAAAGCTTGTCGCGGGCAACTTGCCTTTCAAGGTTTGACTCGATTAGGGCGAAAGACGCATCCAGCTGATCTTGAGAAATATCATTCAATACAACGTCATAACCAGCAACGGCCAAAACATGTGCGATTCCGTTTCCCATCTGGCCTGCGCCAATGACACCGATTTTTTTAATTTCCATTGGCTCAACTTCTCTTTTGAATTCGGCCCAAGAATATGTCGCGCCGCAGCGTCTATGCAAGGGGCGTTTCGTGTCCCTCCGGTAAAGAGTTTCACGTTTCAAGATAGCGCTAATTTTAAGGTTAGGGATTTGGCAAGAGGTCGCGCGCAAATTGGTCTTGGGTGAGTCGAAAATTAGTGAGGTGGGTTATGGCCTATGAGAACCTGAGCGAAGGCGCTCTTGATTATTTACCTTGTCGATACGGCAAGTCAAAACTGTTGTTCCGTGGACCGCGTAAGAAGATGGATGGTGACTATATTGCCGTCATCGGGGGAACGGAAACCTACGGTAAGTTCATCGAAAAGCCGTTTGCGGAAC
Organism: Falsihalocynthiibacter sp. S25ZX9; assembly: GCF_041205405.1. Classification (NCBI taxonomy): domain Bacteria; kingdom Pseudomonadati; phylum Pseudomonadota; class Alphaproteobacteria; order Rhodobacterales; family Roseobacteraceae; genus Falsihalocynthiibacter; species Falsihalocynthiibacter sp. S25ZX9. The sequence continues at coordinate 6,919 of NZ_JBGFCD010000013.1, read as the reverse complement.
TGGTTGAGGATGATGTTAGCACAACTTCGATCAATTTCGGGTGTGTGAATGCTGGCGCGGATGTCTTCTTAAACGAACCAGCTATCCTTGATGCCTGTTCCAAGGCACGTGTAACCGTCATTCAAGCTATGGGCGCTCAAAACATGTCCAATCGGTTTTATGCGGTGCATCCACGCCGGAACGACCGTTTTCTCAAGGCCTCAGTATTGCTGAAAATGGTGTTTCGGGAGGTCGACTTTACGGACTTCCATTTCACGCGGCATATGCTGAGCACGTTGAAAAAATTGTCTGAAGAGCGCTTTGCATTGGTGGAAGATGAGATCAAGGAAGCTTGGAAAGCGCGCATGCAGATTATGCTTGAAAAAATCGAAGGTAAAACCGTGATGCTTTGGATTGATGATTCAAACCCAGAAGGGAAAAGCGATCTTGGTCACGATCCGCTGTTTGTAGATCGGGAGATGATCGAAGCCATTCGGCCTTATTGTACAAAGGTTGTCGAAGTTAATTTGAGTGATCAGGCAAAATCTGAGGGTGTTGCTGGTATGATCTATCCTGAAATGGAAGAACCCATGGCAAAGGAAATGATGGGGATGAGGGCGCATCGAGAAATTGCTAAGTCCCTTTCGAACGCGCTTCGAGACATGCTTTAGCTGCTCTGCAGAACAAAAAAGGCTCGCCACTGGGGCGAGCCTTAACTGTTAGGTGTATCGTTGCTTATAGCGCGTCGATGAGGGCTGGAACCGCTTCAAACAAATCCGCAACAAGTCCATAGTCGGCGACCTGAAAAATTGGCGCTTCCTCGTCTTTGTTGATTGCGACAATGATTTTACTGTCTTTCATGCCTGCAAGATGTTGGATCGCGCCAGAGATGCCGATTGCGATATACAGGTCCGGAGCAACAACTTTACCGGTTTGGCCAACTTGCCAGTCATTTGGTGCATAGCCAGAGTCAACCGCAGCACGAGACGCGCCAACGGCACCGCCAAGTTTATCTGCCAGCTTTTCGATGAGCGCAAAATCATCTTCTGATCCGACGCCGCGTCCACCAGAAACAACGATGCCTGCGCTTGTAAGTTCAGGGCGGTCGCTCTTGGCAACTTTATCTTCAACCCATTCGGATAGCTTTGGATCTGCTGTCGCCGTTATGCTTTCGACAGTCGCTGAGCCATCTTCTCCTGCCGCGTCAAATGTAGCGGTACGAAGTGTAGCAACTTTGATAGAATCCGTGGATTTGATCGTTTGGATTGCATTGCCCGCATAGATTGGCCGCTCAAACGTATCGGCGTCAACAATCGCCGTAACATCGGAAAGCACCATAACATCCAAAAGTGCGGCTACGCGTGGCAAAATATTCTTTGCATTGGCGGTCGCTGGGGCAAGGATGTGCGTATAGTTACCTGCAAGGCTGACAATGAGGTCGGCGATCGGCTCAGCCAAACCATGGCCATAAGCCGCGTTATCAGCGCAAAGAACCTTGGAAACACCCGCGATTTTGGCCGCGGCTTGGGCCGCATCACCGCAACCTGCCGAGGCACAAAGCAATGTGATGTCCCCTAAGGAAGAGGCGGCAGAGACTGCTTTGGCCGTTGCGTCAAGCGCGAGTTCCGCGCCGTTGATTTCAGCAAGAATTAAAACGGTCATTACACAGCCCCCGCATCTTTGAGTTTCGCAACAAGCTCGGCAACATCGGCAACCATGATCCCAGCACTGCGTTCAGAAGGAACAGCGGTTGAAATCACCTGAAGACGAGGAGAAACGTCGACGCCATAGTCAGCAGCGGTTTTCTCTTCGAGAGGTTTTTTCTTGGCCTTCATAATATTGGGAAGGGTTGCATAGCGTGGTTCGTTGAGTCGGAGATCTGCGGTGACGATCGCTGGAAGTTTTACCTTGATGGTTTGAAGTCCACCGTCAACTTCGCGGGTAACAATTGCGCTATCGCCTTCAACGGAAAGTTCGCTTGCGAAGGTCGCTTGTGACCAGCCAAGGAGTGCCGCGAGCATTTGGCCCGTTGCGTTCATGTCGTTATCGATGGCTTGCTTGCCCGCAATCACGAGTCCAGGGACTTCTTCGGCAATCACTGCCTTGAGAAGTTTCGCAACCGCGAGAGGTTCGATGTCTGTTGTTGCTTCGTCAGTTGCAACGATTAAAATCGCCCGATCAGCGCCCATAGCAAGTGCCGTGCGGAGTTCCTTTTGTGCGTCTTTCACGCCAATGGAAACAACAACAACTTCGTCAGCTTTTCCGGCCTCTTTCAAGCGGATAGCTTCTTCGACGGCTATCTCGTCAAATGGATTCAGAGACATTTTTACATTGGCGAGATCGACGCCGCTGCCATCCGCTTTGACACGAACTTTCACGTTATAGTCGATCACACGTTTGACCGGTACTAGGACCTTCATAGTGTGTATTCCCTTAGTTTTAATGATCGCAAAAATGCGAACCTAACAAGCTCTCGATTTTATCTAGCCTTTTGGGGCGACAGAAAATAGAGCAAAATCGACGGTCTGTCCCTTGGGACGCGGCGTTTTTTCGATGTTGGCGCTAACGGTTTGCCCCAGGAACCCAAAGCACATCATTTGCTCCGTTTTTATTTGCGGCACGTGAGGCCACGAAAAACCAGTCTGACAAACGGTTTAGATATTTCACAGCCGCAGGGTTTACAGATTCGAGACTCGCAAGTTCAACTGTGAGGCGTTCGGCGCGGCGGGATACCGTTCGCGACAAGTGAAGTTGTGCTGCGAGGGGTGTTCCTCCGGGTAAAACAAAGCTGCGCAATGGCGGAATATGTGCATTCATGGCGTCAATCTCGGCCTCAAGCCGGTCGACTTGCGCATTGTTCATCCGAAGGGGGGGGTATTCCGCCGTTGCGTCTGATTCCAAATCTGGGCGGCAAAGATCGGCCCCTAGATCGAATAGATCGTTTTGAATCCGTGCAAGTTGTACGTCCATTTCGCCTTCGGCGTGGAGCCGTGCAAGCCCGACGGTCGCATTGGTTTCATCGACCGTTCCATATGCATTTACGCGCGCATCGTATTTATCGACGCGAGTGCCATTCCCCAGTGCGGTTTGACCAGCGTCACCCGTGCGGGTGTAGATTTTGTTGAGAACAACCATTTCGCCCCCTAACGCCGCAAAAGAACGTAAATGACGATTAATATTACGGCCCCAAGCTGTGCCCCCACACGATACCGCATGATACGATTGGCGTGTTTGCGATTGAACTCGCCGCCGGACATAAAGCCAACCAGGCCGACGATAAGTATGCCCAAGACGAGCAAAATGGCCGCAACGACCAATAGAAAAAGCGGATCCGAGTTCATGAAATTTCCTTTCGGTTTTGTCCAGACTTACGGGCATTTATAGGGGCTGCAAGGTCAAATCGCGGTGTGCGACTATTGCGCACCCTAGAACTTGGCTAAGACCTTATCCAACATTCGTGTCGATGTAACGCGTTTCAGCAAGCCCATCACATAAGTCGGGGTTGTTACATAGTATCGAGGCTTGGGGCGCGGGCTTTCGAGGGCATGAATGAGTTTTTTTGTGACTGCCGATGCAGGCAACTCAAACGTATCTGGTTTCTTATCTGCATAAAGTCGTTTTGTAAGTTGTGCATACTGAGCTTTGCGTGGCGAGTTTTCAATGTCGATGTGACGTTCAAAATGCGCAATAGAGTTTTGCCGGATTTTCGACGTGATCGGACCGGGTTCAATCAAGATGATTTTGATCGGAGTGCTCCGCATCTCTAAACGCAGTGTATCGGTAAGCCCCTCCATCGCGTGTTTCGTGGCATTATACGCGCCTCGCCAACGCATGGGGGCAAAGCCAAGTATTGAACTGCAATTGACAATTCTTCCGTGCCCCTGTGCGCGCATGATTTTGATAACTTGGCACGTAAGATCATGATACCCAAAGAGATTAACCTCAAATATTTCCCGAAGTGCGGCGCGGGGAAGGTCTTCAACTGCGCCAGGGACAGCAAAGGCTCCGTTGTTATATAAGGCGTCAAGCGTGCCTCCGGTGCGCGAAAGGCATTCGGCAAGCGCCGCCTCGATATTGGCCTCGTCGGCATAATCTAGCGGGAAGCTTTCCAGCCCCTCGGCGCGAAGGCGTTCGCAGTCTTTTTCTTGGTGACAGGTAGCAAAAACACGCCATCCTCGGTTTTTGAGGCCGTGGGCCGCGTCATATCCGATGCCGCTAGAGCAGCCGGTAATGAGGATGGATTTGCTGGGCATATTTTTCTTTCGCGCGATGTGTGTCTGAGTGATCACCTTTGAGGCATGAAAAAACAAGTGTAATTGCGCGCACAGTTCGTGGTGCAAAATTTTGCAGGAAGCGACCTAGTTCTTGTGCGCACCAATTCTCGGCGTTATCACCGTTTTATGAGCAAAGAAAACGACCCCTCCGACATCGAACCTGTGGAAATAGCTGAGCCGTTGCGCCGCGCAATTGGAGACCGCTACCTGACCTATGCGCTTTCGACGATTATGCATCGTGCGTTACCCGATGCGCGTGACGGGCTGAAGCCTGTGCACCGACGCATTCTTTATGCGATGAATCGGCTGCGTCTGAATTCGACGGGGGGGTATTTGAAGTCGGCTAAAATTTCGGGTGACACGATGGGGGATTTCCACCCTCACGGTGACATGGCGATTTACGACGCGATGGCCCGTTTGGCGCAAGATTTCAACGTGCGTTATCCACTGGTGGATGGCCAAGGGAATTTCGGCAATATCGACGGCGACAATCCAGCGGCCAGTCGGTACACCGAGGCGCGCATGACGTTTGTCGCGGAAGCGATGCTTGAGGGATTGAACGAAAACTCTGTTGATTTTCGAGACAATTATGACGGGCGCCTCACGGAGCCAACGGTGCTTCCTGCGACTTTCCCAAATCTGTTGGCGAATGGGTCAACTGGGATTGCCGTTGGTATGGCCACCAACATTCCACCCCACAATGTTGTTGAATTGGTCGACGCGTGTTTGCATCTGATCAAAACGCCCGATGCGCGGGACGAGACCTTGGTGAACTTTGTGCCCGGTCCAGATTTCCCGACGGGCGGCATCATTGTAGAGCCGCGCGAAAACATCGTCGAGGCGTATAGAACTGGGCGGGGTTCGTTTCGCTTGCGGTGTAAATATGAGGTCGAGGACTTAGGGCGCGGCACGTGGCAGATTGTTGTCACAGAGATTCCCTATCAGGTTCAGAAAAGTAAATTGATCGAGAAACTTGCTGAAGTCATTCAGCTTAAGAAAGTGCCGATTCTTGGGGATGTGCGGGACGAAAGCGCCGAAGATGTGCGCATCGTTCTAGAGCCGAAATCAAAGAATGTAATACCTGAAGTTTTGATGAACACCCTGTATCGCAACAGCGATCTTGAGGTGCGGTTTAGCATGAATATGAACGTGCTGATCGATGGTTTGACGCCGAAGGTTTGCAGCCTCAAAGAGGTTCTGCGGGCGTTTTTGGATCACCGTCGTGATGTGCTTATGCGGCGCAGCCAGTACCGGTTGGAGCAAATCGATCACCGCCTAGAGGTGCTCGCAGGGTACATTATTGCGTTTCTCAATCTTGATCGCATCATCGAAATCATTCGTTTTGAGGATCATCCACGCGCCGTGATGATGCAAGAGTTTGCACTGACTGAAGTTCAGGCTGAAGCCATTTTGAACATGCGTTTGCGCAGCTTGCGAAAGCTGGAAGAACTTGAACTCAAAAAAGAGAATGACGCCCTAACTCTGGAACGAGCGGGTCTCGTCGAATTGATGGGAAGCGAAGATCTCCAGTGGTCAAAAATTTCCGAACAGTTGCGGGAAACCAAGAAGAAATTTGGCAAGAATTTTGAAGGCGGCGCACGTCGTACTCAATTCGCCGAGGCGCTTGAAGTCGAAGACGTGCCGATCGAAGCCATGATTGAGCGTGAACCGATCACCGTTGTCTGCTCCAAAATGGGATGGATCCGCGCGATGTCGGGTCATATTGATCTCACACGCGAGTTGAAATTCAAAGACGGTGACGGCCCCCGCTTTGCCTTCCATGCTGAAACGACTGATCGCCTGCTTTTGCTCGGTGCCAATGGCCGTTTCTTTACCATGGGGGCGAGTACGCTACCAGGTGGGCGCGGCATGGGTGAGCCGGTCCGTCTGATGGTCGACCTTGCCAACGAAAGCGAAATTGTCGACCTGTTTATCCACGTTCCGAACCGCAAGCTTTTGATCGCCTCCTCGGCGGGCGATGGGTTTGTTGCGCCTGAAAATGAGGTGATTGCGCAAACTCGAAGCGGCAAACAGGTGCTCAATGTGCGCGGCGATGTGACGGCCATTGTTTGCCTGCCGATTAACGGCGATCACGTTGCAACCGTTGGCGATAATCATAAAATGCTGGTGTTTGCTGTGGATGAACTGCCCGAAATGGGACGCGGTAAAGGTGTGCGTCTCCAGAAATTCAAGGATGGTGGCCTAAGCGATGCGCGCGCGTTCAATATTGCGGACGGCCTGACGTGGCATGATCCTGCGGGGCGTACGCGGACCGTGACCGAGCTTGCAGATTGGTTGGGCAAGCGTGCCGCGACCGGACGGATGGCGCCGCGTGGCTTCCCGCACGACAATAAATTTACCTAAGCTTGCGGCCAAATACTCCAAGGGGATCAAGACTATCCTTGAATAAGCGGCGCTGAAGCCACATTTAGGCATCAAGGGGAAAGTATGAAACGAAACGCTTGATTTATCCTGCGTAAAATCATACTTCACCCGCGATGTAATGTGGGGTCGGTTCCGGCCCCCTTGTTTAAGGATGAGGCTTTCATGGGTAAGGAAAAATTCCAACGTAACAAACCGCATTGTAACATTGGTACAATCGGCCACGTTGACCACGGTAAGACGACTTTGACAGCTGCGATTACGAAGCAGTTTTCGGACAACTT